>DASZOW010000020.1:0-3223 GCA_035550615.1 Puia sp. | reverse complement strand
AGTATCAGAATTTCGTGAACCTGTTCTCGGATGCGGCCAGCAAGGAAAATGTCTTTGTCCGGCAATACAACTATCCCAACTCGGTACACGGGTATGACGCCTACAATGTGCCGCGTCAGCTCATCGGGCCAAACGGCTATTCGGCCGAGGTCAACCCGACCTTGAATTTTGTCGAGCTATTCGGCGGGCTGCCAAAAAATGCCGACGGGACCTTGCAGACGCTGGATGGCAGCGGCCATTATCTTCTTTACGACAATACCATGGAGTTGTTTGCCAATGCGGAGCCGCGGTTGCGGGCCACCGTGATCCTGCCGGGCGATGTGTTCAAAGGGCAGAGCATAGAGATCCGGCGCGCCATCTATACCGGTTCTGCCGCCGGAGGCATCAGTCCCTTGTTGCCGGCCGGCTCGAAGGCCCAGTATCCGACAAGCAATCTCGTGACCTCTTCGACTGCCGCGCAAACGGCCTATACCTTACCCGACGGCACAAAGATGAATCCCGCGGGGTTGAGCGGCATCTTCACCGGCGACCAGACCTGCGCCATCTCGGGTTTCTCCGTGCGGAAATGGCTGAATCCCAATCTGCCTGTTTCCCAGACGCTGGAGAACAACGAGACCCAGACCTGGATCGAGATGCGTTATGCAGAAGTATTGCTGAACCGGGCGGAAGCCGCATACGAGCTTTACAGCGCCGGCGCCGCGGATGCCAGCTATCAGCAGGATGCCATGGATATCATCAACCAGATCCGTTCCCGGGCCGGCGCCTCGCCGTGGACGACATTCGGGGCCACGCCTATCGATACGATCCGGTACGAAAGAAGAAAGGAGCTGGCCTTCGAGAACAAGACCTATTGGGACCTCAAACGGTGGCGCATCTTTTCCAAGGAGCAGAATGGCACCATCTACCGGGTCCTGATGCCGTTTTATTCTTCCGATGCCAAGAAATATTTCTTCGACGCCCGTACGGACGAGCGGAATGATGTCTACACATTCGATCCACGGTGGTATTATGAGCAGCTGCCGGGCGGCGCCATCTCCAAGAGCACTAATGTTATTCAGAACCCGGGCTATTAAGCGATCCCGGCCACTAATAAAAAAGTTATGCAAAAGATATTATCATCTGTCCTTTTATTTTTGCTGATGGCTACGTTCTTTGCCTGCAGCAAAACCGACAACTATCCTGCGCCGGCCGATACTATTACGGGCAGCACCATCGACGAAGGGACCGGCCAGACCGTTCAAACAGAGACCGGCGGCGGTGGAACCCGGGTCAAGCTCCTCGAGACGAGCTATGACAGCGCACCCGTACCGCTCTATTTTCAGAGCATGCAGGATGGGACCTTCAACAACGACAAAGTCTTTGGCGCTACGTATAAGGTCTCGGTGGAAGGGCCGTTTGTTCCGGTGGTCCAGACCGATAACCTGGGACACGTCATCTCCGATTCCAGCCAGACCATTGTGCTCAAGAATACGTCGACTTTGCATTTCAACGTACAACCCTTTTTAAGGGTACAATGGGTGGGGCAGCCGGTGATCAATCCTGATACCAGCGTCAGCGTACAGGTGATCATTACGCGCGGCACGAATAATCCCGCCTATCAGCAGCATATTACCGATATCTATCTGTATGTCAGCAATACGAAGTACGATGGGAACAACAATTACGATCCGCGTTATTCCATCAAGACCTCGTATTCCGGCAGTGCGGGCGACAGTCTGCTGGGTAAAACGATCACGTTGACGACTATCGGTGGCGCGTTGCCGGCCCAGGACGTCTATTTCCGGGTTGGCGCGCGTATCAATGCCGGTCTCGATGAATACAATTATTCCACTCCTGTATCTATCACTTATCCGTAATACTACACATGAGAAGTAATCTGTTATCCCTGGTTTTTATTGCGCTATCTCTGAGCGCGTTTGCACAGTCGGCTGGCCCGGGTCGGGGTCAGCCCTTGCAAAAAACTGCTTTCCAGACCAGCAGTCCGTGGATCCCCCAGATCGATGTCCGTTCCGATATGGCCATTGTCTATGGCACGGGCGACCGCAAAGGGCTGACCTTTGAACAACGTTTACAAAGCTGGCGGGATCATGGCTATCAGACCGCCTTCATGACCGGCATCGCATGGGGCGGCTATTTCGATTATTTCCTTGGGAAATGGGATGGGAAGAATCATTTGGGAGTAGGGCAGGTGACGCAAAAGGGCGATACCATCTGGCATGGACACAATATGCCGTATGTCGTCCCCGTGGCTTCGTTTATCGACTATATGAAAACCGCCGTGATCAAACGCGTGATCGATGCCGGCATTACCACCATCTTCCTGGAAGAACCGGAGTTCTGGGCACGCGCAGGTTACAGCGAGCCCTTTAAGGAAGAGTGGCAGAAATTCTATGGATTTCCCTGGCGCCCGCAGGATGCTTCGCCGGAGAATACCTATCTGTCCAGCAAGCTGAAATATCATCTCTATTATGAGGCGATCCGCCAGGTCTCGGAATATGCCAAGGAATATGCCCGCAGCAAGGGCATTACGGTTCGGGTCTTTATCGCCACGCATTCGCTGGTCAACTATTCCTCGTGGAAGATCGTAAGTCCCGAAGCCAGCCTGGCCTCGCTTCCGGGGATCGACGGGTATATTGCGCAGGTATGGACGGGCACGGCGCGGGAACCGACCTATTTCGAGGGGCAGGAGAAAGAACGCGTGTTCGAAAATGCCTTTTTAGAATACGGCTCGATGCTGTCCATGACGGCGCCCACGGGCCGGAAGCTCTATTTCCTTACCGATCCCATAGAGGACTGGCCGCGCGACTGGGCCGACTACAAAAAGAACTACCAGGCGACCTTTACCGCCGAGATCCTGTATCCCGGCGTCGACGATTACGAGGTCATGCCGTGGCCGGAGCGAATCTATACCCGGCCGTATAAGCTGGCGCATAGCGATTCGGCGGTATTGATCCCGCATTATTACTCGACGCAGATGCAGGTGATGATCAACGTGCTGAATACTATGCCGCTGTCTTCGAACCGGGTCAGCGGGTCGGGGGATATCGGCGTTCTCATGAGCAATAGCCTGATGTTCCAGCGGTTCCTTACGCATAACGGGTATGACGACCCGCAGTTCTCCAATTTTTACGGCCAGACGCTGCCGTTGGTCAAACGCGGGATACCGGTGCAGACGGTACACATGGAGAATCTTTCCTACCCGGCTACGCTGGATAAAATCAAG
>DASZOW010000019.1:0-3384 GCA_035550615.1 Puia sp. | reverse complement strand
GCCGAAATTCCCGATCAACACCACCGGGCCCATCGTCTCTCCTTTACCGCTTTTAACATTATTGTCCGCCTTCGACATGTCGGCGCTCATATCGGCCGTGGTCAGCCATCCCGCCGGCGCCATGGTCACTCCCCAGGGAGCATTCAGCCAGCCGCCGGTAGTAAACCGTTTTACAAACGAACCATCCGGATTAAAGACGTCCACAAGGCCCAGACCGACAGCATGAACCTCATCCCCATCGGGCCCTACCTTCGCATACGAAACATAGATCCAGCTGCTCACCGCCTGGATATTGAACGGCGAATAACCCCTCGGCAGCCCCGGGTCCCGGAACGGTAATGACACCGGCGCCCAGCTCGTATCCCACACATCGATCTTGCCCGTCTTGAAATTGGCGGCATACAGCAGGTTCCGGCCATTGTCCCAGGCCAGCGTCAAACCCGTATACGACGAGATAGCCGAATTATCCGCGATCCGGAATGCCTTATTCCCAGCCGCGCCATTCCACGCCGACACAACTCCATCATCACCCACGAAAATAAATGTCGCCGCGGCCTTATTGGGCAAAACAAATCCCTTGGTGGAATTGAACACGATCCCCGTCGGCGCACCGCCCATCGTATCGGTAGGACTCGGGATCAATACCGGCGGCCGCACGATCGCCCCCGCACCGGTAAACAGCGCACTGATCCCATCCGCCTCTCCATTCACCCACGCAATACCCGACGGCGACCAGGCCAGACCCCAGGCATTCTGCAACACCGGATCGACCAGCCCCGGATTGTAACTCGCATCGTTCGCGATCAGGTTCACCTCTTCAAAATTCCGCAAGTCTTTATTGTTGATGTTAACCTTGTGACACGCAGTCGACAGCAGGCCGAAGCCCACCGAAACCGTCAGCAATCGAATAGCAGTATTCTTGTACATGACTTTAAATTTGAAAGGAGTTTGAGGAATAAGAAACCATCAGCCCCGCCGGATGGTCCGGCGGGCCCACTTTCTACGGAAAAGAGAAATAATTGCTAGCAAGTTTCGGGAAGCAAGAAAAAAGAACGGCGCGTTGTACGCGCCGGTTGCCTGTATCCAATGATTACCCGGTTACCACTACCTCATCCCATTCAACACCCCCCGGAAATAACCCACGGATTCCGCGATCCCGGGGAAGGGGTCATTCATATCCATCTCAAACTCAATACTACAATACCCTGCATACCGCATCCGCTTCAACGCCCGCAACAACCCCGGTATGTCCAACACCCCACGGCCTAACACCGCCGGATGATACTCCTTCGTCAACACCGCGAGATCCTTGATATGCAGATCGAAGATCCTCGACCCATATTCCTTGACCGCCTTCACCGGATCGGCGCCCGCCCTGGCGGCATGCCCGATATCCAAACACAATCCGATCCGCTCATCCAACCCTTTGATATGATCCCAGACATTCGCCGGGCTGGGATACAGCTTGTCCTCAGGCCCATGATTATGGATCGCGACCCGGATACTATTTTCTTTTACCTTCTGCTCCATATACGGGATCAGGTCCGGATTGGGCACGCCGATAATTAGTTCGATCCCCAATAGTTTTGCATAAGCAAAGGCCCGGTCCACCTCCTCCCGCGTCTTCATATAGATCACGCCCGCGCCATAAATGCGGATTCCCGCAGCCCCAAACGCAGCCACCACGCTGTTGGCCTTGTCCGCAGAACTGTTCAGCGGCAAATAAAAATCCTTGATCGACATCGCTTCGACCCCAAGCCGCTTCATCATCGCAATCCCCTGCTCCATCGGCACATGCAAAAATGTATATCCCGCGATCCCCAGCTTCAGATCGGTCGGTATCGCATCCCAGTCCCCCGCCTTCCGGATCGCCCCCGCCTCAGCCCTATCCGCCAATCGCCCAGCCACCGGCCCCGCTGCCGGCAAACCCAGTCCTAATACCCCGGCCATCTGCAAAAAACTCCTGCGTGTACTCATAAAATTGAAATATTTTCCCTAATATAAGCCATTAAAGAGAAACCATGATCACCAGAGTCATGTCCTTAATCCTGCTCGCCGCAATAACAAGCCACCGGCTATCCGCCCAAAATATCGTCCCCAATGGTAAATTCGACTCTGTGAACATCTGCACGGAACACCATGCCCCCTGCTGTCCCAAGGGCTGGTTTTTCTGTTCCCTTACCTCGCATCAGACCTATGGCACCATAAGATTCTCACCCGGCAACCTCTGCCACAGCCTTGCTATGCTGGCTGCCGATCGGGAAAAATGGTCCCGCGATTACTGGCAAACACACCTGCTATGCCCACTGCAGGCCGGCACGCAATACCGCATCCGGTTGAAAATTTCAGCAAGCTACTTCGGCCCCAACTTACACGACATCGGTTTCTACTTCACAGACCATTTCATCTTCACCCGGTTCGACACCCTCCTGCGCCCCGAACACTATATCGGATTCATGGACGCCACGGTCCAGGACCTCAAATTCGGCTGGTTCCAGCTGGAAAAAGAGTTCACCGCCACGGGTAGCGGATCGATCCTCATCATCGGCAATTTCTCACCGGAGTCGAACAGGCAAATACTCAAAAAACGGGGCAAAAAAGCCGTCGACATCCTCGTCACTGACATCTCTGTCCAACCGCTCGACGGGCCACTTTGCACCGATGCTCAAAAAACCCGGGCGGAGTTATTCGCCATCACGAACCGGCATTCATACCTGGACCTCCAGACCATTGCTGCGTCTTTCGACGAAAATCGTCACCTCGCCAAAACCACCGTTGAACCGGCAAAAACCCAAACCGCCGATCTCTCCGAAATCCAGGCTCCCGAACAGCCCCCCATTCCCCACATCGACACCCTCCGCATCCCCGATATCGACTTCCAATTCGACAGCTACCACCTCACCGATTCCACAGTCCTCGACGCAAGCCGCCCCCTGCTCGAAAAACCCATCGACCATATCCTCATAGCCGGCTACACCGACGACAAAGGCACGGAAGGCTATAATATAATCCTCTCCCAGCAACGCGCCCAGCAGGTAGCAGACCTCCTGGAAAGCCGCTATGGCATCGAACCCGGTATCATCACCGCCGACGGCCGCGGCATCTCGCATACTTACAAAAAAGACGCGGCTAACCGCCGCGTCGAAATATACATTTATCATTAAAACACGCCCGCTTAACGGGCCGCTTGCATCAGCAGATCATATAGCTTATTTCCATCGCTTGCCCTCGGGGCGCTAAAACTCACCACCCGGCCGGATTTATCCATTACAACGACCACAGGAACCTCGCCGCAGTTATAATCGTCCTGAAACTTTGCAAGGGCATCCGGCGGAACCCGCAAAGCAAGACCGGCAGGCTTAAACCTCAAAAGACCATTCTTGA
>DASZOW010000018.1:0-10695 GCA_035550615.1 Puia sp. | reverse complement strand
GCGCGCCGAGATCAGATAGGAGGACTTTCCTGTTTGCAGCGGCCCATAAACCGTCACACCGCTTGAAACGCTTCCCATCTGGACCGATCCGCCGGGTTGCTGGTTGCTGCCGTCTTTGATGGCGACGTCCAATACGGAGCTGAGGTGATCGCCGTAAGAGGCGGGAAAACCACCTTTCATGAGGGTGGCATGTTTTACCGTCGGCGGATTGAAGATACCGACCAGTCCGAAAATATGGCTCGGGTTATATAGTGTGGCATCGTCGAGGAGGATGAGGTTCTGGCCTGCGTTCCCCCCCCGGACAAAATAACCCGGGGACCCATCGATCCCCGCCTGAACGCCGGGCAGCATCTCTACCGAGCCGATGACGTCACCGCTGCCGTTAACCGAAGGAGCTGCGACGATCATGTCGCTGGACAGAGCGATCAGGGCGGTCCGGTTCTTCGTGACGTTGTCTTCTCTGCTGTCCCTGGCGACCACCAGCTTGTCGATCGCTTCCAGGCTATCATCCCGCTGCAATGGCAGGGAGAGCGTCATATCGTCCGAGGCATTTACCCGGCTGTGCAGCGTTTTGTAACCAACATAAGAAACCATGAGGTCCAGGGTGTCGGATGGAGTTACCGTTAGCGAATAAAAACCATAGCTGTTGGAGAGTACGCCGATGCCGGTGGCTGTTGGGTTGACGGTTGCACCGATCAATGATTCACCCGTGCCCGCGTCCCGGATATACCCGCTGATGGTGACGCGGGACCGCAATGGAGGAATCTGTAGAACGACCTGGTCGCCGATGATGCGCCAGGTGATCGAAGTTCCCTCGAAAAGACGGCTTAGAAAATGAGAAAGAGGTTCGCGGATAGCGGTGATCGAGAGAGCCTTTTGTTTTTGGGCCAGCTCGGTGCTGTAGGCAAATTTATAAGCGATACGGGATTCGATGATCGTCATCGCTTCCGGGAATGGCCGGTCCACGAGCGTGACGGTCACAAGGGGTTCAGGTGTCTTTTCCTGTGCCCAACCGTACGTCGATGAAATGAAAAGAAGCAGGAATAACAGGGGCCGGGCCATATTATTTAATAAGAATCATTCCGTTGCTATCGGTCGAGTACTGCAAGTTAAGGCTAGAGCAGACGATTTTGATGGCATTGTCAAAAGATTCTCCGTCCAGGTGGACTGTCAGTCTTTTCTGGGCAATGGATGTGTCCCGCAGGAGTATCTTTTTGCCGAACTTTTTTTGCAGGGCGGCGATCACCGTCGACAGTTCGGCATTATCGAATCGTAGGGAGGCGGAGCTGTCGGCGATTGTCCTGATCTCTCCCTGGCGTTGCATCGTGGTATACAGACAAAGTCCGCCGCCGGCGTTGAGTTCGCGTGTCTCACCGGTATGTTTTTCCGTGAAGGCGATCCTGCCGCTGGATACGACCACGGTGATGCTGTCGGCGGATCTGTCAATGGTAAAGGTCGTGCCGAGGTCCCTGACAGTGGCGGCGTCCATCTGGACGACAAATGGCCGTTGCTGCCGATGTGCTACCTCAAAAGACACTTTTCCTGCGAGCAGGGCGATCGTCCTCGTCGCTTTGTTGTAGTCTCCTGCAAGACGGATGCGGGCCTGTGGCTGGAGGTCCAACTTCGATCCGTCCGGCAAGGAGATGGTTCTGTGTTCGCCGATGGCCGTTTCATACTGGATCCCATGGTTCCTACCGGCAATATACCATAGGGTAGCGCCGGCAGTTACCAGGACCAGCGTTGCCGCAATGGGCCAACGCCATATTATTGGTTTTCCATGTTCTTCGCGCGTCGTATCCAGCTTTCGCCGGAGGGTTTCCCAGGCCTGTGTTTCATTGGCCTGGTGGTAAATGCCGTAATCGGAGATCTCTTCCTTCCAGATCTTCACCAGCCGCTCATATTTTTCCCGGTTGGCGGGCGAAGCAGCCAGCCATTCCTCCAGATGCAGATCTTCTTCGGGGGAAAGTTCACCCTGCAAAGCGGATACGATCAGCTGCCAGGGGAGTTCTTCGTTTGTAGGCCGGGAATCCATAGTTTCATTTATAAGACAAAAAAATCGGTCGATGGACCTAGTGACGCAACCAGAAAAAATATTTTATCATGACGATCCATAGCGGGAGCGAGTCCCATTCCTCGAGTACGCGGTGGAGCCGCTGCAATGCATGGGTGATATGATTTTTGACCGTTTTGATCGAAATGCCGAGGCGATCGGCTATGACCTGCTGTTTCAATTCTTCGAAGCGGCTCATCAGGAACACTTTCCGGCATTGTTCGGGCAGTTGGTCGATAGCCAGGTAAAGCCGCATCTTCAACTCATTATTCTCCATGTCTTTGAATTCGGAGCTTTCTTCCGTTAGCCGGATGAGTTCTTGTTGTTGTACCCTGGTGCGTTTGGTTTTATCCAGTTCGTTGAGACACCGGTTTACGACAGCCCGGTAAAGATAAGACCGGAGGGAGGACTGGATCGTGATCTGATCCGCGTCCTGCCAGAGCTTCATAAAGACGTCATTGACCAGTTCCTGTGCGAGGGAGGCTTCGCCGAGATATTTGCAGGCTGCCAGAAGCAGGAATTTATATTGCGATTTATAATATTGTTCAAAAGACTGTTCATCTTTTAGCTGTATGGATCTCCAGATCTTTTCTTCTTCCGGGTTCATGTTCCTGGTATAGTGGCAATTAGACGAACAATATTATAGCAAATTCGGCCAATTATGAAATATTGAAGAAGGTGTTGGTAGTCAGGCAGAAATGATCGAAACGGGCATGAAATTTGCAGCAGAACGAAGATTTGCGTTTATGGATCCGGGTCTGATCAGTAACTGACGCATTCCAAGAAAGAATGTTTGCAAGCCGACGGAAATTCTTCTCCCGTGTGTTTTATTTCGTTCTTTCCATGGCATATATCGTCGTGGTGGGTTTGCCATTCTCCAACGAGTACTATCGATTTTCGAACCTTCCCAGGACGCACGCGAAACGCTCTGCGGTACGACATGCCGCCCTGTATTCCTCGCAGTCCAAAAATCCCAGGTGGCATCCTAAAGCCAAGGTCTTGCTCGATAAGCGTTATTCTCCCGGGCAATTGTATTGTTTTTCATCGCTCCTTTTTTCCCTGCCTATAACCATAGATGGTCCAAAGCAGGTCCTCTGCTTTACACAGATCAGCGTCCGGACACCTAACCGGACCTATTGTTTGCGTGGCCCGCCTGTTTATTCATCAATCTGACCCAACGAAGTTTTTGCCCGAATACCGACGTCCTGCCGCCGCCAAAGGCGTTGGATGTGTATTGGTATTTCATGATTTTATTTCCAGACTAAACCGGTGAAAAAGATTGAATGAACATTAACTACTTTACTTTCCATTATGAAGGCAAGGATTGGCGAATGCGAACGATAATTTATGCGAACGAATATTTATTTCTTTACGAACTCGAGCCGGAAGACCGGATATTGTATGCGCGTTTCGGGGTTAAATTCGTTACCCAGCCAAAGAACGGCTTCCTGGATATCCGGTGCAGCAACGCCGTAAATGATCATCTCCAATACGAGGCGGCGATCATGAATGGACTGAAGCAATACCTGGTATCGGGAAGATTGCTGTCCTAGCGTGATTTACCGGCCTGGTTTAGATTTTGCATATCCGAGTTAAAGATCGATTTTCTACGGTTTCCACGGGAAAATAAGGAAGAATTTTGGTTGTAAGAAAACCCTATATTTAGGTATTCTTTTCCAATCATTTATATGGAGCATATCGCTAGCATTGCAAAAGTCTCTACCGGCATCGAAGGGCTGGACGAGGTCACTAACGGTGGATTTCCACAAGGACGGCCGGTCCTGATCTGCGGGAGCGCGGGTTGCGGCAAAACCCTTTTTGGCATCCAGTTCCTCGTAAAAGGCATCCTGGAACATGAGGAACCGGGCGTTTTTGTCAGTTTTGAAGAAAGCGTTGCCGATCTGACCAACAACGTAGCTTCGCTGGGATTCGATCTGGACAAATTAACGGCCGAAGGAAGGCTCCGGATGGATCATGTCCGGATAGAACGGTCGGAAATAGAAGAGACCGGCGAATATGACCTGGAAGGTTTGTTCATACGGCTGAATTATGCCATCGACGCCATTGGCGCAAAGCGCGTCGTTCTCGACACCATCGAGTCGCTGTTCTCCGGCATGCAAAACGAAGGTTTGCTCCGCGCCGAGATCCGCCGGCTTTTCAGATGGCTGAAAGAAAAAGGCGTCACAGCTGTCATTACCGGAGAACGGGGCGTGAATACTTTAACCCGCCAGGGCCTGGAAGAATATGTGTCCGACTGCGTGATCCTGCTGGATTTCAGAGTGGTGGAGCAGATTGCCACCCGCAGGTTGCGGATCGTAAAATACCGCGGCAGCACCCACGGCACCAATGAATACCCCTTTCTTATCGACGAAAATGGTATTTCCGTTATCCCGATCACTTCCCTAAAGCTCGATTATGGAACTTCTACGGACGTCATATCGACGGGCCTTAGGCCGCTGGATGGCTTATTCAAAAAAGGCGGACTTTACAAAGGGAGCAGCACCCTGATCACCGGTACGGCGGGAACGGCAAAAACGATATTGGCGGGCTATTTCGTTCTTGGGAGCTGTCTGCGTAACGAGCGGGTACTCCTCTTTTCCTTTGAAGAGGCTCCCGACCAAACCATTCGGAATCTTTTATCCATCGGAATCGATCTAAGGCCGTATATCGCCTCAAAATTATTGGTGATACATGCCTCGAGGCCTACCTTATATGGCCTGGAGATGCACTTGCTCGTAGTAAATAAGCTGCTGTCGGAATTCAGGCCAAAATCGGTCGTCATAGACCCGATCAGCAGCCTTGTATCGGTGGGGAGCGCGTTGGAAGTAAAAGCCATGCTGGTTCGCCTCATCGATACCCTCAAGATCCATAAAATAGACGCATTGTTTACCTGTCTCATGAGCCGCGTCGCCAGCGGCTCCGACGATGAGACCATCGAAGCGGTATCTTCATTGGCAGACAACTGGCTTTATCTTCAAAATGAGCTGGTTGACGGAAAAAGACAGCGTTCCCTGCTGATCATAAAATCGCGGGGCATGGAACATTACAACGACCAGGTCCCTTTCACCATCACCCCCGCGGGCATCGGCTTTGCAGCTTCGACAATACCGACGGTCTCAAACTCAGTAAATGGAAAATGAACAAAGATGGGAGCTCAGACTCTATGTGGCGGGACAAACGCCTAAATCCATACTCGCCCTGAAAAACATAACACGGTATTGCCAGGAAAACCTGGAAGGAAGATACTCGATCGAGGTCATCGATCTTCTGAAAACGCCGCAGCTGGCGGAAGGAGATCAGATAGTCGCCATCCCCACGCTGATCAGAAAAGTACCCGTCCCTATCCGGAAGATCATCGGCGATCTTTCCGACGAAGAGAAAGTATTGGTTGGCTTAAACATACGGCCCTTGCCGTTGAAAAACAAACCATAATGGAAAACGAAGAAACGCCTTCTGAAGGCCGTGAAAAATTAGTTTTGCAGCTATTCGTATCAGGCATGTCCCCGAAATCCATGGAAGCGATCGAGAACGCAAAGCGTATTTTTGAGGAGAATTGCGCTGAGTTCTTCGAGCTGGAAATTGTCGATCTATATAAGCATCCGGAAGCGGCGCTTTCACACCACGTAGTATTTACGCCGTCGCTTGTAAAGGCTCTTCCATTACCTAAAAAGATACTGATCGGTAATCTCGCCGATTCCGAAAAAGTAATCAAGGCCCTAGGTATCACTTTCAAATAACAGAAATGCAGGATTTGTCGATAGAAACGCTACTCGCCGAAATAGAAGAGCTGAAGGAAAAGCTATCCGAAGCAGATCAAATGATACAAGCCATAAAAGACGGCGAGGTAGACGCATTTGCCATAGGCTCGGACTCCGTGCCGGAAGTATATACGTTACAGACCGGGGACTATGCCTACCGGATATTAATTGAAGAAATCGGCGAAGGCGCCCTTAATGTCACCGAAGAAGGCCTGATCGTATATACGAATAAGACCTTTTATCAGTTGATCGACCTGCCTTATGAAAAGGTCATCGGAACCAGGGTCTTCGACTATATACACGCGGATTCCTGCGTCCGTTTCAAAAAGTTATTCGATGAAGCGCTTAGGGGAAAAAGCAGGGGAGAGATCGACCTGGTCGCCAATGGCGCCGTCGTTCCGGTCTTTATCTCGCTAACGAGTCTGCAGCCGAATCTGCCGACGGTAGGTATGATCGTTTCAGACCTTTCCGAAAAGAAAAAAAGCGAATCGACCATCCTCCAATATCAAAATAGTCTCGAGGAAAAAAACACGGCGCTGCTGCGGACCAACGAAGAGCTGGCCTCTTTTGCGTATGTCGCTTCACACGATCTGCAGGAGCCATTGCGTAAGATCCAGATCTTTTCCACCCGCATCCTTGAAAAGGCGGGAGACGGCTTTGCTCCCGATGTAGCCGACTATTTGCGGCGCATCATGGACGGAGCAAAAAAAATGCAGAACCTCATACGCGCGTTGCTTCAGTATTCCCGGTTAAATATATCGGACGTAAAGTTTGTCCCCACCGATCTCAACGCATTGGTAGAGGAGGTCAAAAATTCGATCATGGAAACCATCGAAGAGAATAAAGCGACAATTGTCATCTCCGCTTTGCCTGAGGTGGCGGTGGTTCCCCACCAGATGAGCCAGGTTTTTTCCAACATCCTTTTGAATTCCATTAAATACAAAAGAGAGGGCATAGATCCCCTAATAACGATCTCCACACTGCTGGTGGACGCCGATCCCGCGCTGATCCCCGGATTGCGAAAGCCGCAACGGTTTTGGCAGATCAGGGTGGCTGACAATGGCATCGGCTTCGAGGCCGCCTATGCCGAACGCATATTCGAGGTTTTCCAGCGGCTCCATGCTTCCAGCGAATACCAGGGTACGGGAATCGGGCTGGCTATCTGCCGCAAGATCATGCAGGCGCATGGCGGACATATTACGGCAGAGGGAAAACCGGGTGAAGGTTCGGTATTCAATGTTTATCTCCCATTAAATCTTTGACGGATGTCATTAAAAATACTTTTGATAGACGATGATGTCGACGACCAGTTGATCTTTAGCGAAATCATAGAGGAGATCTCTCCGGATCTACAGTGTATCACTGCCCGTAACGGGCTGGAAGGATTGGAGAAATTGGCCGGCATGGGCCCCGGACCGACGATGATCTTCCTAGATCTCAATATGCCATTTATCAGCGGATGGGAATGCCTGGAACGCATCAGGAAGGATGAAAAGACGAAGCAGATCCCTGTCGTCATAATGACTACCTCGGACAACCAGGCCGACAAAAAGCGGTCGCTGGAGCTCGGGGCCATCGCATTCGTTACGAAGACGGCCGACCTCGCATCCCTCAGGCAGATCGTCCGTAAAACGCTGACTGCGCAGGTTTCCTTCCCAGGGTCCTGATAAACCGGAAATGTGAAATGATGGCGGCTTTTAAAGTAGGCAGGGTGTTATAAGGCAAGTCGAAGGCTGCACATTCCTTTTCGACCAGCCGGCTTATCGCCGGATAATGGATATGGCTGATCCGGGGGAATAAATGATGTTCTATCTGATAGTTCAATCCTCCGAGAAACCAGGAAATTATCGGGCGGCGAGGCGAAAAGTTCGCCGTGGTTTTCACCTGGTGGATAGCCCATTGGTTCTCGATCTGTTTTTTATCGCCTGTCGCCGACTCAAATTCCGTTTCTTCCACTACGTGCGCCAATTGAAAGACGATCGATAACGTAAATCCCAAACCGATGTGCAAGGACAGAAAAAACAACAGCCAGGTCTGCCAGCCCATCGACAGAACGGGAATTGCGATATAAAAAAGCACATAGGCTATCTTGCTTGTCCAGAAGATGATGTGGTCGGCGGTGCGCATTTTCAAAAGCGGAGTATTGGCAATCTTTCCTTTGAAATACTTGGCAAAATCCTGGAACAGTATCCAGATCATGGAGCTAAGAGCATACAGGAAAGGAACATACAGGTGCTGCAATCGATGCGCCGGCGCCCAGGGCTGGGAACTGCACATGCGGATAAAAGGGCTTTTAGCAATGTCATCGTCGATGCCGTCGATATTGGTATATGTATGATGAACGATGTTGTGCTTTTGTTTCCAAATGAAATTATTGCCGCCCAGGGCATTTAGCGTGAGCCCAAGCACTTCGTTCACCCATTTGCGGGAAGAATAGCTGCCGTGGTTAGCATCATGCATGACGTTAAAGCCGATACAGGCGAGGACGAAACCCAAAAAGAGGCTGCAGGCGATGTTTACAAGCCAGGGCATTTTTACATATAGTAATAATGTATATAAGGCCATCGCCGCCAGGATAAGAATGACCGACTTGGCATATAAACGGATATTGCCGGTTCTTCTTTTTTCATTATGTACAAAATACTGGTTTACAGAAGCCTTCAATGAAGTATAAAAGGCCGGGTTGTGGTTATCGAAGGTTATTTTGGACATATATATATGGGTCGTTTTGCGAGGCAATTTACGACATAAAAAGGGTAATGGCCCGGTAAGCTTGCGAATGAGCGCGGCCGGCTATGGGTTTGAGGGTATAGTCGATTTTTTCAGACACGAGAATAATGTGTGTCGCAAGCAAAACTTGATTACGTTGACAAACTGAACCGTCTATTGGCTCTTGATCGCTTTGATGGGGTTGCCCAGAGCGGCCCTGATGACCTGAACAGCAATGGTGGCAGCGGCAATGCTTATCGATATGACGGCAACCATTATAAACAATCCCACACCCATGGAGATGTGATAGGCAAAATTCTGCAACCACTTACTCATGATCCACCAGCTTAAAGGAACGGCGATAAGGATCGAAACGATTATTAGTTTTAGAGAGTCGCTCATGATCAAGTATACGATACGCAGGGACGAAGCGCCAAGGACCTTTCTGATGCCGATCTCTTTCACCCGGGTCTGGGCGTTGTAGATCGACAACCCGAACAATCCGAGACAAGCGATAAAGACCGCCATCATAGCAAAATAATTCCCTAGGTGCCCCATGATCTCCTCATTTCTGTATTGCCCATCGTATTCTTCGTCCAGAAAATGAAAATCAAAGGCCATATTCGGGCTGAACTGTTTCCATCTATCGGCGATCTCATTCAATGTTGTAGATTCGTCGCCGCCGGTGATCTTTATCAGCGCATATCCGCCGTCCAGGCTCTTTGCCTGTAATAAGATGATCGGCTGGATAGGGTTGTGCAACGAGGTAAAATGGAAATCCTTCATCACGCCGATGATGATCCCTTTTCCATTCCAGAATGTCATCACCTTACCTACGGGATCATGAAGCCCCATCTGGCGGACGGCCGTCTCATTGAGAATATAGTTATTGGAATCGGCGGGATGATCGCTGGAAAAACTTCTGCCTGCTATCATTTGCACACCGACGGTCTTTAAAAAGCCGGGAACCACCTGCAATCCGGCAAAAGTCACGACCTTATCCGGTGACTTTCCCGCCCATGTTGGATCGGAGCTATAGCCTTCTACATCGATAGGCAGCTGACTGCTCGCACTTACGGATCGGACCCCCGGCAGTTCGGACAGACTCTCCCTAAAAGCAACGAAGTGTGTCGCCACATCTCCTTCCAGGCTTAGATAGAGTATGTTGTCCTTACTTATACCGAGGTTCTCGTTTTTAATATAACTGATCTGTTTGTGCACGACAGCCGTAGAGAAAATGAGGACGCTCGATACCAGGAACTGAAAAACCACCAGCCCTTTCCGGATGCCGCTGCCGCCGGGGCTGGTCACCGATGCTCCCCTGATCACCTTGACCGGATTTATCCGGGACAGGAAGAATGCGGGGTACAGCCCGGAGACAATACCCGTGAAGATACCCAGCCCAAGGAGGGCCGACAGCAGATCGAAGCGGTATAACCTCAGCTGAATCTCTTTATCCGTTATATGATTGAAAACAGGTAACAATAGCCAGATGATCGCCAATGACAGTAACATCGATACCAGCGAAATGATCATGGCTTCGCCGATAAACTGGAGCCAGACCATACGCCGCCCGGCGCCGATGATCCTCCTTATCCCCACTTCTTTTGCCCGTTTGACGGCCCTTGCGGTGACAAGGTTCATGAAATTAATACATGCGATCAGCAATACCAGAAATGCTATAACGGAAAACAGCCTGACGTATTCGATCCTGCCGCCATCGGGCTTGCCGTTCTTAAAATTAGAATAAAGATAGACATCGGAAAATTTTTGCAGGAAGAGGTCTTCATGGGATTGACTGTTCTTTGTCAATAAGAACTTTTTTATCCGCTCATCCACCGATGCCACATTGGCGTGGGGGTTCAGCAGCACATACGTCCTGAAACTATGATTGCCCCAATTAAGCCAATTATTTTCTTCTTCATATACTTTTGCGGGCAGGACATAATCGAATTGGATAGACGAGTTGTGGGGAATATCCTTGATGACGGCGCAAACCTGGTAGCTGCCTTTATTGTTTACACGGATCGTCTTGCCGATCGGATCCTGGTGTGCGAAGTATTTGTGAGCAAGCTTTTCATCGATGATGATCGAGCTGGGAGAGGAGATCAGCTTATAGTCGCCGCTCACGACGGGAAAGCTGAAGATCTCAAAGATATCGGGCGAAGCATAAATGCC
>DASZOW010000017.1:0-2895 GCA_035550615.1 Puia sp. | reverse complement strand
CCTGCTCATGGGCATTCTCTGGATGACGGCAATTCCGATAGCGCATTTCTTCCATGAACCCGGCCTGGCGCCCGTACTTCGCATCGTCTCCATCACCCTCCCGCTGAGCGCCTTCACCTGCGTCCAGCGCGTACTGCTGATGAAGGAGCTCCATTTCAAAAAGATCTCGCTCGCGCAGATGGCCAGCTCCACCGCCGGCGGCATCGTAGGGATCGCCATGGCGTTGAAAGGATATGGCGTCTGGGCCCTCGTCGGCTCGCTGATAACGATACAGCTCGTGACGATCGTGATCTTCTGGGCCCGGTCCGACTGGTACCCGAAATTCCGCTTCTCCTTTTCCTCGATCCGCGACATGCTGCCCTATGGAACAAGGATCATGTTCGTCAGCATCCTCTTCTTTCTGATGCTGCAGTTCAATACCTTCATCGTGGGTAAGCTATACAAGGACACCGATCTCGGCTTCTTCAATCGCGGCGGACGTTTTCCCGACCTGATCGTGAGCCTGATCCAAAGCATCGTGCTCAAACTGGCCTTCCCGCTGTTTGCCAAGGTCAGGGACGAGAAAGACCAGCTCGAAGAAGTGCTCCGCCGGACCACCCAACTGGTGGCCTTTATCTGTTTTCCACTGCTGGCCCTGATGTTCGTCAACGCCTACGACATCACCCTCGTGCTCTTTACCGCCAAATGGCTGCCGTCGGTGATCTATATGGAGCTGTTCTGTTTTATAACGCTCCTCGAACCCTTTGTGGTGATCTACCGCGAGCTGATCATGGCCAAGGGCTATGCCAGGCTAATGATGCGCATCTTCCTCGTCACCTCGGCCGGCGAGATCGCCCTCGTGCTCTACCTCGCCCGCTTTGGCATCATGTATGTCGTCATCGCGTCGATCATCAGCAAGACGATCCAATACATGGTCTATCTCGGCTTCTCGTCCCGCATCTCGGGCATCGCCTGGAAGAACGACCTGCGCTGGATCACTCCCTATTTCGCCATCGCCGCGGGCATGGGCCTCATAGTCAAAGGCATCGGCCTGCTGCTGCAACATACGACGCTGCCGGCTGTCTTCGCCCTGGCGATCAAACTCACCGCCGGTGTCGTTATCTTCATTGTCCTGGCCCGGGTCTTCCGGCTGAGGGAACTGGAAATGCTCCGGAATATCTACCGGAAATTCAGCGAGCGGTTTCACCCCGTCCGGCTAAAGAACAATCTCTTCAATGTCGTAGGTTTCGCCATCCGGCGCTCGCAGCTGCACCGCATCTTCCGCCTTAAGAACGACGGCCGCCCCACCTTCCCTCATAAGCTGGTCTATATGTGCGGACGGGAAGGGGAACGGTATCTGAACGCCTCACTGACATCGGTGTACCTGTTCTGGGACAGCCTTCCGGAAGTGATCGTGATCTCCGACGGAACGCCGCTCAAAAATATCGTCTCCTGGCCCCGCAAGCTCGAGGTCATCTCCTACGAAAAGGCGTACAACTATTTCCACAGCCAGGGGAACGAAGACCTCTGCCGCTACGCGGACAGGATCGTCTATGGCAAGAAATTCATCTCGCTGGTCTACCTGACCCGCCAGTCGCCCGTACTCTACTCGGACACCGACGTCCTCTGGTACTCGACCCCCGACCTCCACGGCATCCCCGAAGGCGCTACCTACGTAAAGATGGGCAGCGACGTCGCAAGCGGCTATTATTCGGCCTCCATGCTGGAACATCTCGACGAGGACCGCTGTCTCGCCAATACGCCATTCAACGCCGGCCTCATGTATCTCGGCGGCGACCTGACCAGCTATCCGAAATGGGCCGAACTCTGCCGCTACCTGGCCACCCACCAGCCCCCCGGCATATCCATGGACTACAGCGAGCAGACGGCCTTCGCGATCCTCGCCAATCATTTCAATGCGACCTCCTACTGGACGCCGGGAGAGGTCCTGATCCGGACCGACGACCACTACGGCCTGGCATACACGCTGAAACATTCTCCTGGCATCATGGCCAGGCATTATGTCAATACCCGCCCCGTGGCGTTCTGGCGTGATTTCGTGTACATCTGTTTTAAAAAGCTATCCGCATGACTAAGATACTCGTGACCTCCTGGCTTCCGGCCGACGCCAGATCGGGCGTCGGCACCTATATGCGGAAACTGCAGGATTATTTTAAGAACGATCCCGGCATCGACATTACTTTCTTGCTGGTAGACCAGGCGCCGCTGGCCTGGCGCATCCTTGCCTCCCTCGTCAGAAGGGCCATCCGCTCGTTTGCCTTCCTCGACCGCCGGTGCATCGAGCTGTCCTTCGAAATGTACTACCGCATCCTGGTCCGCGGCGGCCTCTCCCGCTACCGGAATACGCATTTCGATGTCATCAACGCCCAGGATATCCTCTCGGGCTTCACCGCCAAAAAATTCTTTGGCGGCAAGGTCCCCCTGGTCCTCACCTGCCACTTCAACAACAACCCCGTAGAAGAAGATATGCTGCGATATGGACTCGGCGGGAACGCCCGGGCATATCTAACCCGGAGATATAAACGTAAATTTGCCGCGGTGGACGAATTCATCTTCGTCGCCGGGTTCACCATCCGCACGGCGGGCTTTCTGCTGCCTGCCGGCGCCCGGACCACCGTGATCTATAACGGACTGGATTTTACTCCCTCACCGGCGCGGACACGCAGCGGCGCCTTGCTGTCGATCCTCAATACGGGCTACGTGGAAGAACGCAAGAACCAAAGGCTGTTCATCCCGCTCGCCAAAGAGCTGCTCCGGCGTAACTTCAGGAATTTCCGCATCACGCTGGTAGGCACGGGACCCGACCTGCAAAAGCTGCAACGCACCGTTGCGGAAGAAGGGCTGTCCGACTATATCCATCTGGCCGGCTGGTCGGATAATATCCCGGCATTCCTG
>DASZOW010000016.1:0-19583 GCA_035550615.1 Puia sp. | reverse complement strand
CTAGTTCTTTTTTTTCTCGTTCTTTTTCTCCTTTTTTTCCTTTTTCTCCTTGCGCATTTCCTTTCTGGACTTTTTTTGTTCCTTGCCGGCCCCGGGTCCTTTGGCGTCCTTATAGGCTTTGCCGAGGTTGGAGTCACCTTTGACGTCATTGACGGAGCTTAGGTTGATCGAGTTCTCCAATGCCGGATAGAGCGCCTGGATGAAGCCGTTTCGCAAGAGCTGGCCGATGATATACCAGGTATCGACGTCGGGGTTTTTGAGATCGCCCTCGAATTCCGCTTTTGTGGCCAGCTGGTCTTTGCCATGGTTTTTGATGACCCACGCGACGGCGCCCACCATGCCTTCCCATGCCAGTTTGAGCGGGTGGCCTTTATCATCTTTCCAGTTGACGACGTGCAGGTCTTTGATGATGGGTTTGGTGTAGCCGGCGATCTTCCGGTCCTTGGCGGCGGCCTCGGTATAGATGCTGATGGTGCCTGACCGTACGGTGAGTTTTGCATAGGCGCTCAGGAAGTCATTGAGCTTAGTAATATCCATATCGATCAGCTCCGCCTTGGCGGAGAAGGTGGGATATTGATTAAGGGCATCCATTTTCATGTGCAGGGTGGCGCGTCCGCCGTAGATGCCGTCGCAGGTAGCTTCCACGGTGCTCGGCAGCGTTTCCTTCTGGTGTTTGGCGTTCGACAGGTTCTCGGCGAGGATGTGGATATTGGTGGCATAGATATTCACTTTTGGCGAGCTGTAGAAGTCGCGGTAATGGATCTCGCCATCGATGATCTCGAAGCGGTTCAGCTTTAGCGGCATCAGGTCGCTGACCACCTTTGTCCAGGGTTTTGTGGGGATCTCCGTTTGGGACGTCTCTTTGGTAGGCCCTTTAGCAAAGTTCAGGACCGGGTGGAGGACGATGATCTTGCCGACGATACGGCCGTGAAAGAGAGCGCTCCATTCTACGGAAAGATCGAGCGTTTCCGCGGCGAAGAAGGGGACGGGTATCTTACCGCCTGTTTTATCCAGTCTGACGGTTTTTATCGTATAGGCGCCGCGTATCAAGTGTACGTCGATGTCATCGACATGCGCGGTGTAGCCCGGAATGGTCTGCAGCTCCCTGTTGACAAAACGCAACAGGATATAGGGCAGCGCTATGCGGAAGGCGATAAGCAGGACGACCAGTGAACCCAGGACGATGAGTAAGATCTTCCGCACGCGGTGTTTTTTTTTCTCCATACCTCCATTAAATCAAAGAGAATGCCGGAGCGGGTGTGGGAATAGAAATTGCGCCGTTTGCAAAAAACATATTTATGGGGACAACAGAATATCGGAACAAGGTGGTGGTCATCACAGGCGCGAGTGGGGGAGTGGGCCGGGCTACGGCACATGCTTTTGCGCGGGAGGGGGCGCATATCGCCCTTCTGGCCCGGGGGTATGAGCAGCTGCTGGCGACGCAAAAAGAAGTAGAAGAGTTGGGCGGCCGGGCGCTGGTGATCCCTACGGACGTCGCGGACCCTGCACAGGTGGAGGCGGCCGCGGAGCAGACGGAGCAGACGTTAGGACCGATCGATGTCTGGGTAAATAATGCCATGGCCAGCGTTTTTGCGCCCATCAAGGCGATCACGCCACAGGAGTTCAGGCGTGTTACCGAGGTCACCTACCTGGGACAGGTGTATGGTACGATGTCGGCCTTGAAGCGGATGATGCCGCGCGACCGCGGGTCCATCGTGCTGGTCGGATCGGCGCTGGCGTACCGGGGTATCCCGCTGCAGAGCGCTTATTGCGGTTCGAAACATGGTATCGAAGGCTTTTATGATTCACTGCGTTGCGAGCTGTTGCACGACAAAAGCAATATCAAGACCTGTATGGTGCAGCTACCGGCCATGAATACGACACAGTTCGGCTGGGTGCTTAGCCGGCTGCCGCGGCAGCCGCGGCCTATGGGAAAGATCTATCAGCCCGAGGTAGCAGCGGAGGCCATCCTGTATGCTGCTGCGCACAACCGCCGGTCGATCTGGGTAGGCGCACCGACGTATAAGGCGATCATCGGCAACAAAATTTGTCCTTCCTATGCAGATTATGTGCTTGCCCGGACCGGGTATGACGGCCAGCAGACGGCGGAGCCCGAACCGCCGGACAGGAAGAACAATGTCTGGGAGCCGGTACCTGAGGACCGGGGGATGCATGGCGGGTTCGGAGAGGAGGCTACGAATCAGAGTCTTACCCTGTGGGCGTCGCTGCATCGCGGTTTTATTGCGACGGCGGCGGGTGTCCTCGTGCTTGGATCGCTATTTGCCGGCCGGATGATTAAAAGATAGGTGGAAGTCCCGGCCTTCCCAGTGGTTGCTTTCGGACCAGTAAAAAGTAAATACCAGGCTTGTATGGCCTTCTATGGGGATGTCGGCGAAATACAGGCCCAGGCCGTTATCGATCGTAGCCTGTTCCCTGACCGTCTTCCAGTGATCCGTGGACCATCGGACCCGTGCGGGGCCAAAGAGCTCGAGACGGACGTGTGTGCGGGGAGGGCCGGGGTTGGCTATAACGGTCCTGTCAAAGCGCCAGATGAGCAGCGGGCTGTGATGGTCCTGTTTGATATAACGGTGCTGAGTATACGTAGGCATATCGAAGATGACGCCTTTTTTCAGCGATACCGCCAGTTTGATGTATTCCGCCTGCGCCCAGGTCAGCGGCATGGCCGAACCGGTATATCGTCCTTTGAAAAGCTGTTTTGCCGGGAGATCGGCGCCATCCCATACCTGTTCGGGGAAGAAGCCGTTGCAGCCGAGATGTTCCAGCGTTTTAAAGAGCTCTTTGGCCTCGTGGTGGTGGCCTGCGGCAATGGCATAGTGGGCGCGTTCCCCGGTTAATAGCGGCCAGCAGCGGCCTTTGCCCCGGGAGGTTGCCAAAAATGAATTCCCCTCGTCGTCCTCGCCATAGGCATCTTTTGAGAACCGCCGCCAGCAGGGACCTTGCGGCAGGTCCTTTTTCAATTCGCCATCGATCACCCGGATGGTGTCGAGGATACGCGGGTCGTCGGGGCGGCGGAGCCCGAAACGGACCAGGGCCAGCGCGTCGACGGAGACAATCTCGCCGACCGGGATATCGCCTTTGCTGTCGCGATAATGTTTGATCCGGATGACCCGGTCCCGGACGTCCTGGACGGGAGCAAAGAAGGGGTTGATGCGGACATAGTAGCCTTGTACGCCATGGCGTCTGGCGGTCTCCGTATCGCGGACATAGGTCCAGGTCTCGATCTGGGCATTCCAGTCGTCGGCGGCGGCGCGACAGTAGGCCGCCTGTTCTTTTTCGTCGAGATGTTCGAGCATTGCGGCGGCGGCCAGGAGTCCGGCGATCTGGGTAGCCAGCGAAAAGGGCGAGAGCCCCGCCTGCTGTTCCCACCGATCCTCCTGCGTATAAGGACCGTGGCGGAGGATGAAGGCGGCGGCCTTACGTACAGCCGGGAGGTAACGCCGGCATCGTTCCTTGTCGAGCAGTCCGCGATGATAGCAAGAGTCCAGGAGCAGCAGCGGCAGCGCCACCTGGTCCATCTGCAGGCTGGTCAGACAGGGACTGCCGTCCAGCCACATATTCTGGCTCCATCGGCCGTCGGCGTCCTGGGTGGTAAAGAGATAGTTGAGGATGCGGCGGGCATCCTCTTCCGCACCCATGGCTAAAAATCCCCAGGCACTTTCCACGAGGTCGCGGGGCCATACGAGGTGATAGCCGATGCCGTCATTAATTCCTTTAGTCTCGCCCCACGGGATGGACAGACTGGCGATGATGCCGCCGGGATAGCGTCTGCTCTCGCTGATGCGCAGGACGGCTGCGCTTTCGCGCAGGTATTTAGCCCGGACCGCGTTCGACTTGCGTTTCCCCTGGAGGCTGCGATGCCATGCTTTCCATTCTTCCATGTATTGTTCTTCCGCGAATTCGAAACCATCCAGCAGGCTCGATCTCGCCTGGTGGGCCGCATCTTCGGGCGTATGACCAAAGCCGATAGCGATCACGAGCTCGCCATTCCCAAGGTCGGGTTCGCCGCAGAGCTGTACATTTCCTATGCCGGCGTAATTATAATTCCGGGTCAGCTGTTTATGTTCCCGGATGTCGAAGAACCCATTGGATGTGCCGATGAATCCGACGGTACGTTGCAGCCAGCCGCGGTTGCAGGCCAGGGCGAGGGAGAGGCCGCCGCCGGTGGCAAAAAGCATGGGTGTGCCTTTGAAGTCGTCGATCCAGGCCTCGTTGGCGGCGCCATCGTTATGCATATGCGGCGTGAGATAAAGATAAAAGCGGTATTCGGGGGAGGCGCGTTTGATGCGGATCTTCTGGAGCAGGACGTCGCGGCGTGGGTCGGTGAGGATCGTCTTATAAATCCGGTAGCGGTTTTCTTCGCACCGGTTCTCCAATCGATAGGCCGGTATGCCGGCGGCGGCGGTACGTCCTTTCTGTACGGTCTGTGTACGTTCGTCCGAGAAGAAATTTTTTCCATCTGCGGCGACGAATGCGCATTCGCGGATACAGGCAATGTCTTCCCGCGGAAAATAAACCTCGTTGAGCACGCCTTTGCCTATCGTGAAACTTACCGTAGACCCGGGGTTGAGGGCTCGGCCGATACCCGTTTTTCCGCCGCTGGTCCAGGGAGAGAAGTTCCCCGGGGCGCCCGGCGCGGGATTATTATGTTTGTTCATGCCTTATATGTTGATAAGAGCGGTTTACTTTGCATGTTGAGATTGTGTCGACAATAATAAATTAGTCTGGCCCTGGCGCAGCGCCAGCTGCAGGACCTCGGCCGTGTGCATGGGTTTGCGGTCCGTCTGTTGCAGGATCTGTTCGCGGCAACTGAAACCGTCCGCGATGATCAGTGCGTCGCGTGAGGCGTTGCGCACGGCGGGCAACAGGACCAGTTCCCCCGCATCCACGCTAACCTTATAGTGGGCGCCTTTTTCATAGCCGAACGAGCCTGCCATACCGCAGCAGCCCGAGTCGACGAGGTGGAAGTCGAGCTGCATCTTTTTGTACAATGCCTGTTCCGCATCCATTTTCATAATAGCTTTTTGGTGGCAGTGGCCGTGTACGAGGGCTTCGCGGGGGAGCGGCGGGATACGCAGATCGGGCGCTTTTTTTTGCAGGAACTCCGCGAGGGTGAACGTTTGTTTTTTCAGTCGCAGTGCGTCTTCGTCCTTAGGAAAGAGATTGACGAGCTCGTCGCGGAAGACCGCGACACAACTGGGTTCCAGGCCTACCACCGGCACGCCGTTACGGATCTCTTCCCGAAGGGTGTCGAGGATGCGTCTGAGGAGGTGTTTGGCCGTATCCAGCATGCCGTAGTCATACAGAGGCCGGCCGCAGCAAAGAGAGGCTTTTGGCACTACGACCTGGAAACCGGCCGCTTCCAATACTTCCGTGGCCGCTTTGAGGGTGTCCGGGAAGAAATTGTTGTTGAAGGTGTCTGCCCAGAGGATGACGGGCAGCCGTTCGCCGGGTTGCAGGCGGTCGCCCCAGGGACGCGCTGTGCCGGGAGAGCGTCGATCCAGGAACCATTTTTTAAAGGTCTGGTGAGCAAAGGCAGGGATCTTCCGTTTGGGGTCTACGCCGGCGATCCACCGGCTGAGGCGGTCGAGACCGGGGGTTTGCGTGAAGAAGTTGGCGACACGGGGGGCTATCGATGCGAGCTTTGCCCACCAGTAGATGAGGCCCATGGCGTAGGCCGTCCTCGGACGCAGCCGGCCCTGGTAATAGTGAGAAAGAAATTCAGATTTATACGTGGCCATGTCCACGTTCACCGGGCAGTCCCCTTTGCAGCCTTTGCAGGAGAGACAGAGGTCGAGCGCGTTCTTGACGTGTTTGTCTTTCCATCCCCGGACCACGTCGCCCATCAGCATTTCGTAGAGCAGGCGGGCGCGGCCGCGGGTAGAATGTTCTTCCTCGTGGGTGACGCGGTAGCTGGGGCACATGGTGCCGCCTTCGGAGCGGCGGCATTCGCCGATGCCTACGCAGCGCAGTGCAGCGCGACTGAACCTATCGACATCCTCCGGAAAATGAAAATGCGTCGCCGGTTCCAGCGGATGATATTGCGCGCCGGTGCGGAGGTTGCGCAACTGGCCATAGGGCCGGGTGATCTTCCCCGGGTTCATGCGATCATCCGGGTCCCAGATATCCTTGAACTCGCTAAAGGCCTGCACGAGTTCGGGGCCGTACATGATCTCCAGCAGATCCGCCTTACTTTGACCGTCGCCGTGTTCGCCGGAGATGCTGCCGCCGAAGCTGACGACCAGCTTCGCCCCTTCTTCCGTAAAACGTTTATACTGATCCAGTCCTTCCGGCGTCAGCAGATCGAATGGTACGCGGCAGTGAACGCAGCCTTGTCCGAAGTGGCCATATAACGGGATATCCCAGCCGTATTTTTTAAAGAGATCGCGGAGTGCGATGAGATAATCGCCGATCTTATCCGGCGGGACGGCCGTGTCTTCCCAGCCTTCTTCCGTAATCGGGTCGCCCGGGACCCAGGCCGTGGCGCCAAGCCCCGATTCCCTGATCTTCCAGAGGAGCTCTTCCTGTTCCGGATCGTCGAAGAGACTCATGGCGGGCGGGGTTTTCCTGGTTTTCAGCTTTGCCATCATTTCGCGGCCTTTGGCATCCGACTGCGTCTTGCTGTCGCCGCCGAATTCCACGAGGAGCCAGGCGTTGCCGCCGGGCAGGAGGGTGAGGTGGTCGGTATGATAACCTTTCCGCTCCATATTTTTGACGAGGAGGTCGTCGATGCCCTCCAGCCCGATGGGTTTGAACTTCAGGATCTCTGTGACGTCTTTGCCGCTTTCGCCGAGATCGGGGTAGCCGAGGACGACCAGTGTACGGGCCTTTGGTGTCGGCATCAGTTTCAGCGTCGCGTCGAGGATGGTGATGCAGGTGCTTTCCGTACCGATGAGAGCGCTGGCGACATTGAATCCATTTTCCGGCAGCAGGTCGACCAGGTTGTAGCCGGACACACGGCGGGGGATGTTGGGAAACCGTTCCCGGATCAGCTGGGCATTTTTTTCTACCAGGGCCCTGAGCTTTTTATAGATCTCCGCTTTTCGTCCACCTTGTGCAACGATGCGGGCAAATTCTTCTTCAGTCGTCGGTTTGACCGTCATCCTGATGCCATCGTAGGTGAGTACCGTCATCTCCGTGATATTGTGTTCCATCTTGGCGCCATAGCCATAGAGAGCGGACATGATCGAATGGACGCCGCAGGAGTTGTTCCCCAGCATGCCGCCGATGGTGCAATGATTATGAGTAGAAGGATCGGGACCGAAGGTGAGCCCATGTTTTTCCGTAAAGGCTTTCATGTGATCCAGCACGATCCCCGGCTGGACCTTTACCGTTTTCGCCCCGATGTTCAGCTCCAGGACCTGGTTATAATATTTCGACGTGTCGATGACGACCGCGACGTTGCAGGTCTGGCCGGCGAGGCTTGTGCCGCCGCCGCGGTTGACGATCGGCGCTTTATGCCGATAACAGGTGGCGACGGTTTTGATGACATCGTCCTCCGTACGGGGCACCACAACGCCCAGGGGAATCTGCCGGTAGTTACCCGAGTCGGTGCTGTAAGTGGCTTTGCTGCCCGGGTCGAAACGCACTTCGCCCGAGATGGCGGCCTTCAGATCGGCCTCCAGCGCTTTGACGTCTACTCCTTCGGATTGCGGTGTGATGTAACGGGTATCATAATACGTATCGTTGTGGAACAGCTCATATTTATTGTGGCTGTGTGCATGAGGTTGGCGTGTCTCATCCATGACCTGAAATTTGCGATAACGATGGAAAAACTATGCCACGCGGTAGGCCTGCGCGTCTTTGTCCTTGAAGATGAGGCCCATGCCCGGTTTGCTGAGATCGGGGAATAGCTGGCCGTTTCGAATGCGTCCCAGACCGTCGAACAGCGACTGTTCGATGAGTACGTGGTCGTGAAAGTATTCCGCTATGGCGAAGCAGGGGAGCGAGAGGGCCGCATGCAGGTGTATCGATGGCGCACAATGCGAAGAGAGCGGAACGCGGAAGGCTTCGCAGAGATGTCCGGCCTTTAGAAAACCCGTGATGCCGCCGCAGCGGGTGGCATCGGCTTGAAGGACGTCTACCGCCCCTGCTTCGAGCAGGGTACGAAAGTCCGACAACGTGTAGCCGTATTCGCCGGCGACGATGCGCATGCCTCCGCTGAGCTGTTGCCGGATGAGATAGAGCTGTTCCCTGAGCTCCGCGGGTACCGGTTCTTCCAGCCAATCCACGTCGTATCCCGAAAAGAGTTGCGCCTGGGTCAGGGCTTCGCTGACAGTATAGGCGCCGTTGGCATCGACATAGAGACCGATGTTCTCACCGATGGCCTCGCGGGCTACGCCGACCCGGTGTTCGTCGGCGGCCTGGTCACGGCCTACCTTCATCTTGACCGCGGTGATGCCCTGTTTTACCCAGCCCTGGAATTGGTCGCGCAGTTCCTGATCGGTATAAGACGTGAATCCACCGCTGCCGTAGATCGGCATGCCTTCGCGTTCCTGTCCGAGCAGGCGGCATAGGGGCAGATCCAGAATTTTTGCCTTCAGGTCCCAGAGGCCGATGTCGAGAGCGGACACCGCCATCATGGCGAGACCGCTTTGCCCATTGTTGCGGATATGTTTTATCATGGAACTTTGCAGCGCCATGACATTCATCGGATCGTGCTCGAGGACGAGGGGGCTCAGCAGTGTGCCGATCAGCTCCGCGATGGCGACGTCGCCATAAGTATAGCCGATGCCTTCCTTGCCGTCTGCGCGTACTTTGACGAGGATCATCGTCGTCTCCTTCCATTCCAGCGTACCGTCCGATTCCGGTTTATCGGTGGGGATGGTATAGGCGCTGACCAGGATGTCGTCTACGGTGTGGGTGGCGTTCTTCCCACCGGGTATTTTTATCAGCGTGCTCATGCTTCATGATGATGGGGTAAAAAATTCTCGATGACCTGGTTGTAGGTATCCTTGATCATGTCCCATGCGTTGACGTCCCCTTTGATAATAGATGACGCGAAGTCTTTGGCTTGTTTGAGGGTGATATGCGGTGGCAGCGGGGGTACGCTGGGATCGCTGAGCAGATCGATGACGACGGGTCTGCGCGCGGCCATCGCCTGTTTGAGGGCCGGGCCGATCTCGTCTTCCTTTTCAATGCGGATGCCTTCCAGTCCGAGCATCTGCGCATATGCCGCATAGTTGAGTTCCGGGATGTCCTGGCTGCCTTCGAACTTAGGATCGCCGGCCATGATGCGTTGTTCCCAGGTGACCATGTTGAGATCCTGGTTGTTGAGCACGACGATCATCAGCCGGGGGTCGGACCAGCGTTTATAATATTTCGAGATCGTGATCAGCTCGTTGATGCCCATCATCTGCATGGCGCCGTCGCCCACGAGTGCTATCGGCACGCGATCGGGATAGGCGAATTTCGCGGCGATGGCATAGGGAACGCCGGGGCACATGGTAGCCAGGTTGCCCGAGAGCGAGGCCATCATGCCTTTCCGGATGCGGAGGTCCATGGCGAACCAGGTGGCGGTAGAGCCGGAGTCCGAGGTGATGATACATTTTTCCGGCAGGAGCGGGGACAGTTCCCAATAGAAACGTTGCGGATTGATGGGATGGGCAGATTTCATGGCCCTTGCTTCGAGCAGGTTCCACCAGCGGTCGACCTCGTCGACGATCTTCTGCCGCCAGCTTCTGTCCTGTTTTTTCGTCAGCAGGGGAATAAGCGCCCTGAGCGTTTTGCGGCTATCGCCCTGGAGATTGATATCCGTGGGATAACGGAGGCCGAGCATTCGGCCGTCGATGTCGATCTGGATGGCTTTGACCTTGCCTTCCTTCGGCAGGAATTCCGAGTACGGGAAGCTGGTCCCGATCATCAGCAGCGTATCACATTCCATCATCAGATCGTAGCTCGGTTTGGTTCCCAGCAGACCGATGCTGCCGGTGACAAAGGGCAGGGTATCCGGCAGAGCCGCCTTGCCGAGCAGCGCTTTAGCCACGCCTGCGCCGAGAAGCTCGGCGACTTCTATGACCTCATCCGCCGCGCCGATGGCCCCGGCGCCGACGAGGATGGCGACTTTTTCCCCCGCGTTGAGGATATCCGCCGCCAGCTGCAGGTCTGCGAGGGAGGGGACGATCTCGGGGCGGGTATAGCTCATTCCCGTATGAACGGTGCCATGCAGGTGGGGTGGTTCCGCATAATCCATTTCCTGGATGTCGTTAGGAAGGATGACGCAGGTAACGGTCCGGTTCACTTTGGCGATGCGGATGGCCCGGTCTATGAGCTGGCGCGCCTGTTTGGGGTCCGTGGCCATGTGAACATATTCATGCGCTACATCTTTGTATAATGACAGCAAGTCGACTTCCTGTTGATAGTCGCCGCCCATGGACATGCGGGCCTGTTGGCCGACGATCGCCACGACAGGCTGATGATCCATCTTGGCGTCATAAAGACCGTTGAGCAGATGGATGGCGCCGGGGCCGGATGTCGACATGCATACGCCTACTTCGCCGGTGAATTTCGCGTGGGCGCAGGCCATGAAGGCGGCCATCTCCTCATGCCGGGTTTGAATAAAATCGATCCGATCCCTGGCGCGGTTCAGCGCGCCCATGACACCGTTGATCCCATCGCCGGGATAGCCGTAAATACGTTTTATGCCCCAGGAGATAAGGCGGTCTACTATAAAATCGCTGACTAGCTGACTCATATTCGATCTGTTTTGTTCCAAGGATAAAAATATTGTGCCATAGCCGGCGGTCTTGTGCGGCTGCAGCGGGCGGGTATTGCGCATTCGTAGCGAGCGGTATGATTTTTTCAACGATTGTGCAAAGAGCCTTAGATGGTGCGTGTGTGGTGTGTACTTTTTTTTCTCTGGCCGGTGGTGACGTCCGGGCAAGAGCTGATCGCATATTACGATGGACATTGCGATGTGTCGCCGTACCGGTTGGACGAGGTTACCCATGTGATCTATGCTTTTGGACATCTCAGGGGGAGGCGGATGGCATTAACGGCAGGTGACAGCGGCGTCATTCGCCGGCTTGTGCGGGAGAAACGGCGGTATCCACGGTTGAAGATCCTCGTCTCGCTGGGCGGGTGGGGTGGTTGCAATACCTGTTCGGCAGTATTCGCCTCGGCGGCGGGGCGCGAGGCTTTCGCGCATTCCGTGATGGGGCTGATCGAATCTCTCGACGTAGATGGCGTGGATATCGACTGGGAGTTTCCAGACCGGGCCGATGCGTTTACCGCGCTGATCCAGGCCTTGCATGATAGTCTTGGGTCCGGCAAGGAGTTGAGTTTTATTGCCGCGGGGTTCTCGCCGTATTTACAGCGGTCTTATGACTGGCGGCGGCTTGTGCCGTTGGTGACGCGGGTCAACCTGATGACCTATGATCTCATCGGCAGCCGAAGCCCGATAACGGGGCATCATGCCGCGTTGTTCTCCAGCGGGCCGCAGGTCGAAAGTGCGGATCATGCGTTACGTTATCTCGATTCCCTGGGTGTGCCTCGTTCGAAGGTTGTGATCGGGGCCGCGTTCTATGCGCGGGAATGGGATGGCGTGGCCGACAGAAACCATGGGCTTTTTCAGCCCGGGCGGTTCCGGCGGTTTGTTTCGCTGGGGCGGATGGCCTCGGATGCGGGATTTACCGAGTACTGGGATAGCACGGCGCAGGCGGCATATCGTTATGATCCGGCAAAAAAGGTTTTTTTCAGTTATGACGATGTCCGTTCCGTTACCGCGAAAGCCAGGTATGTGCGACAACGGCATCTCGATGGGATCATGTTCTGGGAACTATGCCTGGACAGACCGCGGGGCGGGCTGCTGGAGACGTTGTATGAAGCCTTGCATGCTCCGCCGGAACGCTAGGATCTCTTGCGGGACGATTTCTTTTTAGATGCCGACTTTTTCTTAGGTGCAGATCGCCTTTTAGCGGGCGATTTCTTTTTTGACGCCGACTTTTTCGATGCGGACTTTTTGGACGCAGATTTTTTGGACGCGCTTTTCTTTTTCGGGACTTTGGCGCCTTCTTTACGCGCTTCGGAGAGGCCGATGGCAATGGCCTGTTTGCGGCTGGTGACCTTTTTTCCGCTGCGGCCGCTTTTCAGCTGGCCGTGTTTTTTCTCGTGCATCGCTTTTTCGACCTTGTTTTGCGATTTTTTGGAGTACTTCGCCATATTAATGGGTTTTTATTGTAGTTTTTTCTCGATCAAACGTTGTGCCTCACCGGGTCCCATCTTATCTAACGCCTTGAATTTCTTCCCTTCCAGCTTGTTGTAATCGACAAAGAATTCCTCGATCTGGTCGGTGATCTGTTCCGGCAGGTCCTCCATTTTTTTGATCTCCTGGAAGATATTGGAGCATTTGGGGATGGCCAGGAAGCGATCGTTCCGGATCATTTTGTTGCTATTTTTTTCCTCGGATTGTTCCGCTTTGATGCCGCCGATGACCCGGCATTTGATGATGACGCCCGGAAAGCTGTTGAATTCCGAGATGACGATCACGTCCAGGGGGTCGCCATCATCTCCTTTGGTATTTGGGATAAACCCGAAATCATAGGGGAAGACCATTCCCGAGGGCAGGATCTTTTTCAATTTGAAGAACGGCGTATTCGGAACATAGTCATATTTCTGGGCGCTGCCTTTGGGGGTTTCGACGACTACATCTACAGTACTTGACATAACCTTGATTTTACTACATTTCTTATTGTTAAAAAACGGGCCAGTTTTTGACAGTATCCTTTGAAACACTCCCGACTATGGACTTTATACATACTTTTTTTGGCGAAGGAAAGGACCTGAACAGCCTGCAGATGTGCTGCCGGGCGATCGTGAGCTTCTTTATCACGCTGGTGTTTATCCGTATTGCCGGTATCCGCACGTTTGGGAAAAAAACGGCATTCGACAATGTGATCGTGATCATGCTGGGTTCCATATTTTCGCGTGTTGTCGTCGGCGCTTCCCCCTTTGTCCCGACGACGCTGGCTTGCCTGGCGTTCGTATTGGTGCATCGTCTTCTTGCGTGGATCAGCTTATACAGCGACGCCGTCGGTTGGCTGGTCAAGGGAGAAGCGTCCAGCCTCTATGCGGACGGCCGGCGAAATGAGAAGAACATGCGAGCGGCCAGGATCAGTGAAAAGGATCTGCGGGAAAGCGTAAGGCAGAAAATCAATGAGGATAGTTTCGAGCATGTCAAAGAGGTCATCCAGGAGCGGAATGGGGAGGTCAGTGTGGTCAGGAAGTAGAAGCAAGTCCACAAGACGCAAATTCTATACCTTATATTTGCAAAATGTTTGATTGGTTTAAACAATTCAATAAAAATATCATTCGCGGCTATCATAACGGCGTACATTTTCTACGCACGCGTGTCTCTAAGGTTCAATATATCATTATCACGGCGACACTCACCGGTTTTGTATCCGGTATGATGGCGGTAATGCTAAAGCGGTCGGTACAGCAGGTAGAACGGCTTGTTCAGCATTTCAGCGGTAAGGAATATTTATTTCTGCTGTGTCCGGCGGCCGGGTTGTTGCTCACGACCTGGATCATCCAGCGGTTTTTCCGGGGCCATATAGACAAGGGGATTGCCATGGTGTTAAAGGCGATTGCCGGTAAGTCGTCTTTTATCCCGGCGCGGAACAACTATATCCACTTTATCACCAGTGCGCTGACCGTGGGTTTCGGCGGGTCGGCGGGATTGGAATCACCGATTGTCGCCACGGGATCTTCGTTAGGGTCTACGATGGGCAAGCTGGGGCTGTTAAGCTATTCGGAGCGGACGCTGATGATCGCCTGCGGAGCGGCCGCGGGTATTGCCGCGATATATGATGCGCCGATCGCCGGGGTCATGTTTGCGGTGGAGGTGCTGCTGGCCGAGACGGTCGTGAGCTATTTTGTGCCGTTGGTCATTGCCGCCGTAGCAGGCGTGCTTTGTTCGAAGATCTATCTCGGCGAATCGAGCATGTTCAATTTTGTGCTGGCGGAAAATTTCAATTACAAGAATGTGCCGATGTATATCCTGTTGGGGATCGGGGCGGGGGTCCTCAGCCTGTATTATGCGAAGGCGTTTCGCGGGGTAGACAAGAAGCTGCATCACTGGAAGGCGAGCCCGTATACCAAGGCTTTGAGCGGCGGGCTGATGCTGGCGGCTTTTTTCCTGGTTTTTGCCCCGCTGTATGGAGAAGGTTATGAAAGCGTGAAGATGCTGGCGGATGGTACTCCCGGCCGCATCCTGCCCGGCGCCGCCTGGCTTCAGCATGTTCCGCAGAGCATGCTGCTGATCGTCTTTACCGGCGGCATACTCCTGTTAAAACCCATCACCGCGGCCATTACGATCGGTTCCGGCGGGAACGGCGGAAACTTTGCCCCTTCCGTTTTTGTCGGCGCGTACTGGGGTTTCTTTTTCTCGCGGCTCAGCAATGTCACAGGGTTGCTTCATCTGCCGGAGGGGAATTTTACACTGGTCGGCATGGCCGGGCTGTTGAGCGGGGTCATGTATTGCCCGCTGACTGCGATCTTCCTGATCGCGGAGATCACCAATGGCTATGGGTTGATCATTCCGCTGATGATCGTAGCCATCATTGCATATTTTATCGCCAGGACGTTCGAACCCTATTATATGGAGACCAAACAGCTTGCTTTGTCCGGCGAGATCTTTACGCATCGCCGGGAGCAAAATATCCTTTCCACGCTGAGCCTGGCGAGCCTTATCGACCGGGATCATGAGGTGTTCCATCCGGCGGATTCGTTGAAAGACCTGCTCCGTCACGTCGCGAAAGTAGAGAAGCAAATCTTTGCCGTGGTGGATGCCGGTCATCATCTGATCGGGGTGATCGCTTTGAACGACATACGGGTGATGATGTTCCAGCCGGAGCTTCAAGACAAGACGCAGTTAAAAGACATCATGCGTCAGCCTGCCGGCATGCTGCCGATAGATTCGCCTATGACGAAGGTGATGGAGGAATTCGACCAGACGAGGGCCGGATTTCTGCCGGTGATCGATGAGGACAAGCGATTTGCAGGGTTCGTCTCGCGGGCGCGGCTTTTTGAGAAATATCGCTCGCAGGTTGCGCAGGTGAGGGATATTTATGACGAGGAATAGTGTTAAGTTGACATTTATTTTTATCTTGCGGTTATGGAACGCATAACCGCCCTCTATTACATAGAAACTCCACTCCGGCCCGAAGCGGCGGCAGAAATTCTTGCAGGGGAGCAGTCTTCGGGGACCTTTGTTGCGGTGCCTGGTGAAACGGAGGAGCTGAAGGCGCGTTTTGCGGCGCGGGTCGAGTCGGTGGAGCATCTCGAGACGGTGGATACGCCGGCCATTCCGGGCGGCGCCGGTTTTCAGAAGGGGCCTTTCCATCGTGCGGCGGTGCGGGTGTCCTGGTCGGTCGAAAATGCCGGTTACAATCTGCCGGTGCTGGTTTCCACGGTACAGGGTAATCTTTACGAGCTGGCCGCATTTACGGGGCTGAAGCTGATGGATCTCGATATTCCTCCCTCTTTTTGCGGGCATTTTGCGGGGCCCGCTTTTGGGATAGAAGGCTGCCGCCGGCTGACCGGCGTGTATGACCGGCCGTTGATCGGGACGATCATCAAGCCCAGCATCGGGATGACACCTGAGCAGACTGCGGACCTGGTGAAGACACTTGCCGGCGCGGGTATCGATTTTATAAAAGATGACGAGCTGTTGTCAGCGTCCGCCAATTCCTCCTTTGAGGCCAGGGTCACCGCTGTCATGCGGGTGATCAACGAACATGCTGGCAAGACCGGCAAGAAGATCATGTATGCCTTTAATCTCAGCGGGGAGATCGACACGATGCTGTCGCGCTATGATACGCTCGTGAAAGCCGGCGGGACGTGTGCGATGGTCAGCTTAAATAGCGTAGGGCTTTCCGGCGTCAAGAAGATCTGTGATCTCCGGCAGCTGGCGATACACGGACACCGGAATGGCTGGGGTATGCTCAACCGGCATCCGCTGCTTGGCATCGAGTTCCCGGCGTATCAAAAACTGTGGCGGCTGGCCGGTGTCGACCAGATCCATGTCAACGGCATTCAAAATAAATTTTGGGAGTCCGACGATTCCGTGGTCCGGAGCATTGAAGCATGTCTGACTCCGTTCCTTGGAGGATATTCCATCCTACCCGTAGTATCTTCGGGTCAGTGGGGAGGGCAGGCGCCGGAGACGTACAGGCGAACCCAGACGGTGGACCTTTTGTATATGGCGGGCGGCGGCATTATGGCGCATCCGGATGGTCCCGCGGGCGGTGTTACCGCGTTACGGGAAGCGTGGCAGGCCGCGGTAGAAGGGCTGAGTGTCGAGGAGGGCGCCAAAAAATATCCCGCTTTCCGGAAATCCGTTCAAAAATTCGGGCGCAAATGAGCAACCTCTTGTTAGCTTTTTATGGCGATGATCTCACGGGGTCGACCGATGCGCTGGAATTTCTGAGCCGGGCCGGCGCCCGGACGATGTTGTTTATTGAGCCGCCGAAGCCGGAGCAGCTGGAACGTTATCCCGGGCTGGATGCCATCGGCATTGCCGGTATGACGCGGGCCATGACGCCGGGGCAGATGGAGGAAACGCTACGGCCTGCCTTCGGGGTGCTGGCAGCGCTGGGCGTGCGGCATGTGCATTATAAAGTTTGTTCCACGTTCGATTCTTCGCCGAAGATCGGGTCTATCGGGAAGGCCATCGATATCGGCGCCGAGGTGTTCGGAGCAGGCTCGGTGCCGGTGGTTGGGGGTGCGCCTGCGCTGGGGAGGTATTGTGTGTTCGGAAATCTTTTTGCACGGATGGGCATCGGGAGTGGGGGGGATATCTTCCGGCTCGACCGGCATCCGTCCATGAGCCGGCATCCGGTGACACCCGCCGATGAAAGCGATCTGCGGTTGCATCTTGGCCGGCAGACGGCGCGGGGGATCGGGTTACTCGATATCCTGGCGTTGGAGCTGCCGTTGTCGGCGCAGCGGGCGATGCTGGAAGGCTCGGATGTGGTATTGATCGATACATTGTATGAAACGCAGCTGGAAGGTATCGGCCGGCTGCTGGATGGATATGCCGGGACGGGCGGGACGTTGTTTACGGTGGGTTCTTCCGCGGTGGAGATGGCGTTGGGTGGTCATTGGCGGAGCATGGGGCTTTTGACGCCTGCGTCGTCGTGGCCGGTACCCGGGAGGGCCGAGCCGCTGCTGGTGGCGTCGGGAAGCTGTTCGCCGGTGACGGCGGGGCAGATCGCGTGGGCGAGGGAGCGGGGATTTGCCGAGATGGCGCTGGACGCGGAGGTGGTGACACGGTGGGGTAGAGAGGGGGCATTGGACGATCGGGTAGACGGGTTCGCGGGCGATGTGGCGGACGGGATCGGGGCACGGATGGCAGGGGAAGTGCAGCAGGCGCTGGGGTATCTGGCCGAAGGACGTAGTCTTATCCTGCATACCGGACATACGCCGGCGGCTTCCGCCCCGGCGGCGTTACTGGGTACGGGGCTTGGGCGCCTGGTGAAGGCGATCGTAGCGGGGGCCGGCTCCGGATTGCGGCGGTTAGTCATCGCCGGTGGCGACACCTCCAGCTATGCCGCGCGGGCCCTGGGCATCGAAGCCGTTGGAATGATCTGTCCGTTGATACCGGGCGCGCCGCTTTGCCGGGCTTATGCTCCGGGCTCTCCGGTGGATGGGATGGAGATCAATCTCAAGGGCGGGCAGGTAGGCGGGGAAGACTATTTTGAAAAGTTATTGGAAGGAAACAAATAATAAGCACGTTATGCAAAAGACATTAGGCCTCATTCATACCTCGGCGACGCTGGTTCCGGTGTTCCAGCAACTGACGAGCAAATCATTGCCGGGAGTAAAAGTATTCAACATCGTGGACGACAGCCTGATCGGGGATGTGATCCGCCGGGGGCATCTGACGGCTCAGACCGCGAGACGCGTCGTCGATTATGTAGGTTCGGCGGAATCTGCCGGCGCCGACTATATCATGGTCACGTGTTCTTCTATCGGGGCGGCGGTGGAGGCATCGGCCGCGCTGACGAAGGTGCCGGTGTTGCGGGTAGACCAGCCCATGGCCGATCTTGCCGTGGGTAAAGGGAAAAAAGTAGGCGTCATTGCCACGCTGCCTACCACGCTCGAGCCGACGAGCGACCTGGTCAGAAGAAGGGCGGCCGTTGCCGGAAAGCAGATCGAGCTAACGGCCCGGCTATGCGAAGGCGCTTTCGACGCGTTGATGGGTGGCGACCCCGGCAAACACGACCGGATGGTGGCCGACGCGTTAAAAGAATTGTCTACGCAGGTAGACGTCATCGTCCTGGCGCAGGCTTCGATGGCCCGGGTCGTAGATGCGCTTCCCGAAGCCGACAAACGCGTACCTATCCTGGCCAGCCCGCCCACCGCGATCGAATACCTTAGATCAGTATTATAGGGATGTCGACGATCCGGAAAATTTTTTTATGGAGTAGCGGCATCGCTTTGCCGGCGTTGATCGCCGGGCTTTGTCTGCGCGACGGCGCGCTTTGGCGTCCGGCGGCGGTGGCGTTTGCGGGGTGTGCGGCCATCGGCATGGGCGCCCTGCCGCGATGGAGCGGATATCAGTATACCGCCTGGATCATCACGGCGGTGGTGGCAGGGATGTTGTACCCGGCTGCTTTTTCGCATTGGGGGCCGGTGGACCTGCGGAATAAATGGCTTGTCCTGATCATCGTGCAGCTGGTGATGTTCGGCATGGGGACGCAGATGCGGCTGCGCGATTTTACCGGTCTTGCAGGGACGGGCAAAGGCGTTTTGATCGGTCTGGCGTGTCATTTCTCCATTATGCCGTTGACGGGGTATCTGCTGACGAGAGTTTTCCATTTCGACCCCGAGATCGCCGCGGGCGTCATCCTTATCGGCTCGTGTTCCAGCGGCCTGGCTTCCAATGTCATGGTCTATATCGCGCGGGCCAACCTGACCCTGTCCGTGGCCGTTACAGCGATGGCTACCCTGGCTGCGCCGTTTCTCACGCCGCTGCTGATGAAGCTGCTGGCGGGGACGTATATCCATATCCGTTTTAGCGATATGATGCTTGAGATCATCAAGATCGTGCTGGTGCCTATAGGGGCGGCGTTGCTGCATGATTATTTGAATGGCGCGTCCGTTTCGGCGAAACGTTGGGTTGTGGCGGCGGGACTGGTCGTGGCTGTTTGTTTGGTATTTTTGGGTGGCGGCTGGATCTCGGGGGCGATTGTGGCGGGTATCGGGTATCATTACCTGGTCCGCGCCGTTCCAGCCGTGGAGCGGATCATGCCTTATCTTTCCATGGGCGGGATCGTCTATTTTACGACGGTGACGACGGCTGCGGGCAGGGATAACCTGCTGCATGTAGGGTTGTGGCTGTTCCTGGCGTCGGTGATCCATAATGCGGCGGGTTATTTCTTTGGCTACTGGCTTAGCCGGCTTTTCCGGCTGGATAAGAATGCCGCGCGCACCGTGGCGTTCGAAGTGGGACTGCAAAACGGCGGGATGGCATCGGGTCTTGCGGGTACGATGGGCAAGTTGGGGACGGTAGGGCTGGCCGCGGCGGTGTTCAGTCCGTGGATGAATATATCCGGGTCGAT
>DASZOW010000015.1:0-8915 GCA_035550615.1 Puia sp. | reverse complement strand
CGGCCGGTGCGATGAGATGCGTGAGATAGCCGGTGCCGCAGCCGAGGTCGAGGATGCGTTCGCCTTGTTGGGGCGCCAGCAGCTGGACGACGTCTTCGCCGTATTTGAAGACGAAGTTGTGTTTGTCGTCGTAGAGCCTGGCATTCCAGGTGGTATCGTATGCTGTGATCATGGCGGTACTATTTTAATCTGATCTCGCTGACGCTGCATCCCTGTGGAACCATGGGGAAGACATTGTTCTCTTTGCCGGTGAAGACTTCCAGTAAATAGGAGCCTTTGTGATCCAGCATGGTCTTGAGGGCTTGTTTGAGATCCTTGCGATCGCTGATGCTTTGACCGTCGATATGATAGGCTTTGGCGAGGGCTACGAAATCCGGGCTGGTGATATCAACAAAGGAATAGCGTTTGTCGTTGAAAAGTTCCTGCCACTGGCGGACCATGCCGAGAAAGTTGTTGTTGAGGATGAGGATCTTGACATCCGCGCCGAACTGCATGATGGTGCCGAGTTCCTGCAGGGTCATCTGGAAACCGCCGTCACCGATGATGGCGATGACGGTGCGGTCGGGAGCGCCGTATTTTGCGCCGATAGCCGCCGGGAGACCGAAGCCCATGGTGCCGAGACCGCCGGAAGTGACATTACTGCGGGTGTTGTTGAACCGGGCGTAGCGGCAGGCTACCATCTGATGCTGGCCGACGTCGGTGACGATGATCGCATCGCCGCCGGTGAGTTCGTTGAGGACCTTAAGCACTTCGCCCATCGTCATCTCGGCTGTCTTTGGATTAAGCTCGTTATGGATAACCGCTTCTTCTTCCTCTTTGTAGGCTTTTTTGAATCTTCCCACCCATTCCGGATGGGACTTTTTCTGTATAGCCGCCGTCAGCAAGGGCAATGTCTCTTTGCAATCGCCCCAGACGGGAACCGCGGTTTTGACATTCTTATCGATCTCGGCCGGGTCGATATCCAGGTGGATGACCCTGGCCTGTTTGGCATATTTGTCGAGGCGGCCGGTGACCCGGTCGTCGAAGCGCATGCCTACGGCGATCAACACGTCGCAGTCGTTGGTGAGGAGGTTGGGGCCGTAGTTGCCGTGCATACCCAGCATGCCGACGTTCAGCGGATGATCCGTGGGAAGAGCGCCGGCTCCGAGAATGGTCCAGGCTGCGGGAATACCGGATTTTTCGATGAAGTTGCGGAATTCCTGTTCTGCGCCGCCCAGGATCACCCCCTGGCCGAAGAGGACGAAGGGGCGTTCGGCAGCATCGATGAGTTTGGCAGCCTCTGCGATATATTCTTTACGCACTATCGGCTTGGGGCGGTAGCTGCGGACATGTTCACATTTCGTATACCCCTCATAGTTGAATTTCTGTACCTGGGCATTCTTGGTGATGTCGATGAGGACCGGCCCCGGCCGCCCGCTGCCGGCGATATAGAAGGCCTTGGCGAGGACGCTGGGGATCTCCGTGGCGTCGGTGACCTGGTAGTTCCATTTCGTCACCGGGGTGGTGATGTTGACCACGTCCGTTTCCTGGAAGGCGTCGGTGCCGAGTAGATGGGCGAAGACCTGGCCGGTAACGCAGACCAGCGGGGTGCTGTCGATCATGGCATCGGCGAGTCCGGTAACGAGATTGGTGGCGCCGGGGCCGCTGGTGGCGAAGACGACGCCGGTGCGGCCGCTGGTACGGGCATAACCCTGTGCGGCATGGATGCCGCCTTGTTCGTGGCGGACCAGGATGTGTTTCAGCTTGTCGCGGTAATCATAGAGGGCGTCATAGATCGGCATGATCGCGCCGCCCGGATAGCCGAAGATGGTGTCTACGCCTTCGGCCAGAAAGGCTTCGAGGACTGCCTGGGAGCCGCTCAACTCCCGCACCACCACGGCGGATTTTTTTTGTTCCGCGGATTTTGTCTTTTGGGTTGTGGTGTTGGGAGTTGCTGTTGCGTTGCTCATGTTCTTGTGTTTTGAAATGAAAATTATTGTTCGTCGGTAACGCAGCCTTCGGCGGCTGTTTTAACCTGACGGGCATATTTGAATAAAAGTCCGTTGGTAGCCTTAGGGGCCGGCTGTTTCCAGGCGGCTTTCCGCTTAGCCAGCTCATCGGCGCTGATCTTAAGAGTAATGGTGTTCCTGACGGCGTCGAGCTCGATGACATCGTTGTCTTTGACAAACGCTATGGCGCCGCCTTCGCTTGCTTCGGGCGTGATGTGGCCGATGACAAAACCATGGGTTCCGCCGCTAAAGCGTCCGTCCGTGATGAGGGCAACGCTTTTTCCCAGTCCGGCGCCGATCAGCGCGGAGGTGGGCTTGAGCATTTCCGGCATGCCGGGAGCTCCTTTGGGACCGACATAGCGGATGACGACGACGTCGCCGGAGCGGATCTTCCCGCTGTTGATGCCTGCGATAAGTTCATGTTCGCCATCGAACACCCGGGCCGGGCCCTCGAACCGTTCACCTTCTTTGCCGCTGATCTTGGCTACGCTGCCGCCTTCGGCGAGGTTACCGTAGAGGATCTGCAGATGGCCGGTGGCCTTGATGGGTTTTTCGAGGGGATAGATGATGTCTTGTTTTTTGAAATCGAGTGTAGGGACGTCTTTTAGGTTTTCAGCGAGTGTTTTGCCGGTGACGGTGAGGCAGTCGCCATGCAGCAGGCCTTTTTCCAGCAGATATTTCATCACGGACGGGATACCGCCATGGTCATGAAGATCCTGCATGAGGTATTTGCCGCTGGGCTTGAAGTCCGCCAGTACGGGGATACGGTTGCTGATGGCCTGGAAATCGTCCTGTGTCAGGGCGACGCCGACACTTCTGGCCATGGCGATCAGATGCAGTACGGCATTGGTGCTACCGCCGAGGACCATGATGGTAGTGATGGCGTTCCCGAAGGCCTTGCGGGTCATGATGTCCCGCGGTTTGATATCTTTTTCCAGCAGCAGGCGGATGGCTTTTCCGGCGGCTGCACATTCGTCTTTTTTCTCCTGGCTCAGGGCGGGATTCGACGAAGAGTAGGGCAGGCTCATGCCGAGGGCTTCGATGGCCGCCGCCATGGTGTTGGCGGTATACATGCCGCCGCAGGCGCCTGCGCCGGGACAGGAGTTCATGACGATACCCTTGAAGTCGGCATCGTCCAGTTTGCCGGCGATCTTCTGACCCAGCGCCTCGAAGGCGGAGACGATGTTGAGGTCTTGTCCTTTATAATGACCGGGAGCGATAGTTCCGCCATAGACCATGATAGCGGGGCGGTTCAGGCGGCCCATGGCCATAACGGAGCCGGGCATGTTCTTATCGCAGCCAGGCAGCGCGATGAGGCCATCATAATATTGTGCGCCGCAGACGGCTTCGATGGAATCGGCGATCACATCGCGGCTTACCAGCGAATACCGCATACCGTCGGTGCCGTTTGCCATCCCATCGCTAACGCCGATGGTATTGAAGATGAAACCGACCAGGTCGTTACTCCACACGCTTTTTTTGACGATCTGCGCGAGGTCGTTGAGATGCATATTACAAGTATTGCCATCATAGCCCATGGAGGCGATGCCTACCTGTGCTTTGGCGAGGTCTTCGTCGGTAAGTCCGACGCCGTATAACATGGCTTGTGCGCCGGGCTGCGTGATGTCTTGCGTGAGGATCTTGCTGTATTTGTTCAGTTCCATTTCCATTATATAGTTTCCAGTTGATGTGTCTTTTCTATTACCAGGTCTTTGTATGCCAGCTGCACCCTTTTCGAAAGGGTTTCCTTCCACGGGGTGGGGAAGGGCCGGTCGTCATAGGATTCCCAGCCGATGACCTCTGCGGCGGTTCCGCAGAAAAAAGCCGCATCGGCGCGTCGCAGATCGTGCGGCGTATAAGAGCCTTCTTCCACGGGGATGCCCAGTTCGGCACACAGCTCGAATACGGTAGCACGGGTAATGCCGGGAAGGATATTGCCGGTGGCGGGGGTATAGAGGCGGCCGTCTTTTTCGAAGAAGACGTTGGCGCCAGGGCCTTCGGCGATATAGCCGTTGATATCTGTAAGGAGCGCTTCGTCATAGCCTTTGCCTTTCGCCTCCTGGCTGGCCAGGATGGAGTTGACATAATGGCCGCTGGCTTTTGCCTGGATCTTGAATCCTTTAGGATTGGGGCGTTGGAAGGATGAGGTCATGACCTTGAGCAGTTTTTCCCCGAGGAAGGGCGCCATTTCCCAGGCCTGGATCGCGGTAAAGGATTCGGTATTGGGATTGAAGCTCATATTGGCGGGTGCATAGACTATCGGGCGGATATATGCGTCCTGCAGGTTATTTTTTTCAAGTATCTTGTATGTCGCGTCGATGAGTTCCTGCGCCGTGTATTTGTACGGCATGTTGAGGGCTTCGGCTGAACGTTGCAGCCGGTCATAGTGTTCGACGGCTTTGAAGATGCGCGTGGCGCCGCCGGCGGTGCGATAGGAGCGGATGCCTTCGAATACGCCATAGCCATAGTGCAGGGATTGACCGTAGAGATCGGTCTTTGTTTCCGAGGCTTTCTGGAATTTTCCATCGAGCCAGAGGATTGTGTTTTCATTATAATACGATGCCATATAAAATATATTTGTTTTGGTGACGGGTTTTAAACAACAAACCCGCCTTTGGGAGGCGGGTCGCTGGTATTTCGTTTGTTTTATTTAGTTACCATCCACCTCCCTGGATCGCAGGAATAATAATCACCACTACCACAACGAATCCAATGACAACAGCCAGAGAAGTTGCAGTTACACGCTTGATGATATTTATACTACGATTGACCACGAAGGATATTTTCGTACCACGAATATACTTCCGCCTTATTAAAAAACAAAGAACTTTTTTTCATTCTGGCCAGCGCAACCGTAGTTCGCTAGATAATCGTCGATTTCCGCAGCTCGATATTGCCTTGATGGATATCGCCCGGGGTCTTGCCGCTGACATAATCGCTGATCAGCTCACCGATAGTAGAGGTAAAGTAGAAATTGATCGGGTCGATGTCCTTGGTGACGAAGCCATTCTGCAGTGTCCAGTTCACCGCTTCCCTGATCCTGCCGGCTTCGGCATGGAGGCTAAAATGATCGAGCAGCAAGGCTGCGGACAGAATGCTGCCTACCGGGTTTGCGATATCTTTTCCCGCGGCCTGCGGATACGAACCGTGGATAGGTTCAAAAAGCGCGGAGCCTTTGCCGATGGAAGCGGAAGGCAGCAGTCCGAGGGAACCGCTGATCACGCTGGCTTCATCGCTGATGATATCGCCGAACATATTTTCTGTAAGGATAACGTCGAACTGTTTCGGGTTCAGGATGATCTGCATCGCGGCGTTGTCGACGAACAGAAAGTCCACTTTGACGTCGGCATACTGACGTGCGATCTCCTGGACCACTTTCCGCCAGAGCCGTGAGGTCTCGAGCACATTCGCCTTATCCACCAGGGTCAGTTTTTTGCGCCGCTGCTGTGCCTGTCTGAATGCGAGGTGGGCAATGCGTTCGATCTCATCCCGCGAATAAACGCAGTCATCTGAAGCCTGGGTGCCTTCTGCGTTGAGCTCTTTTCTGCCGAAATAGATGCCACCGGTCAGTTCCCGGAAGATCACGAAGTCGACGTCGTCGAGCATCTTGGCTTTCAGCGGAGAAAGATGTTGCAGGGCCGGGTAAGTGGTCACCGGGCGAATGTTGGCAAACAATTGCAGTGATTTCCGCAGTTTCAGCAGACCTTGTTCGGGCCGTACTTTGGCGGATGGATCATTATCGTATTTCGGATGACCGATGGCGCCAAAGAGGATGGCGTCGCCATTGAGCGCCGCCGCGATCGTTTCGTCGGGCAGCGGATTTCCCGTTTTATCGATGGCGCAGGCTCCCATGAGGTGATAGGTGTAATGAAACTCATGTCCGCCGGCTTCCGCCACGGCATTGAGCACCTTGATCGCCTGGCGGGTGACCTCCGGCCCGATGCCGTCACCTTCGATGACTACGATGTTTTTTTCCATATACTTGTTTTTGGGTAGGGTTTCTTTTACATAGGAGCTAAGCTATTGTCTGTTTCTTTTCGAAAGATTCGATCTCGCCGCGGATGCTCAGCAGGAAATCGATGTCATCATATCCATTCAGCAGACAGGTCTTTTTATAGTTGTTGATCTCGAAGCGTTCGGACCGGCCGCCCGCGGTGATCGACTGTTTTTCGAGGTCGACGTCGATCTTCGTTTTTGGGTCTTTGTCGATGGCTTTGAAGATGCTTTGCAGAAAGTCTTCGCTGACGGTTACCGGCAGCAGGAAATTATTCAGCGCATTGTTCTTGAAGATATCGGCGAAGAAGCTGCTGACTACCACGTCGAATCCGGCGTCTTTGATCGCCCAGGCGGCGTGCTCGCGGCTCGACCCGCAGCCGAAGTTCTTACCTGCTACCATGATCTTACCGCTATAGACAGGGTTGTTGAGAACAAAATCCTTTTTGGGCGTGCCGTCGGCGTTGTACCGCCAGTCCCGAAACAGGTTATCGCCAAAACCCTCGCGGCTGGTAGCCTTGAGGAAACGGGCGGGGATGACCTGGTCGGTATCGACATTCTCGAACCGGACCGGAACGGCAGTGGAGGATATTTTATCGATCGCTTTAGACATATACAAGTTTTATTTGGCCATTTATGCCGGGTGTTGCCCGGGCGGTTTAAATGAATTCGCGGATATCGGCTACTTCCCCGGTGATGGCTGCGGCGGCCGCCGTCAGCGGACTGGCGAGCAGCGTACGGGCATTGGGCCCCTGCCGGCCTTCGAAATTGCGGTTGGAAGTAGAGATACAATATTTGCCTGCGGGTATTTTGTCTTCGTTCATCGCGAGGCAGGCCGAGCAGCCCGGTTGACGTAGCTGGAAGCCGGCTTCGGCGAAGACTTTGTCGATGCCTTCTTTGATGGCCTGCTGTTCCACCTGTTTACTACCGGGTACGATCCAGACCTCTACATTGTCGGCTTTTTTACGCCCTTTGACAAAAGATGCGACCTGCCGAAGGTCTTCGATGCGGGAATTGGTGCAGCTGCCGATAAAGACGTAGTCGATCTTTTGCCCTTTGATCGCCGTACCGGCATGAAGCCCCATATAGGTGAGCGATTTGGGATCTGCCGTCGAGGGTATCTGTCCCGTGACGCCTACGCCCATGCCGGGATTCGTTCCATAAGTGATCATGGGTTCGATATCCGCGGCGTCGATATCGATCTCCTTGTCGAAGCTTGCGCTTTCATCGGAATAGAGCTGTTTCCAATCGGCGAGTTTTTTATCCCATTCGGCGCCCCGGGGGGCGAACTGCCGGCCCTTGATATAATTGAAGGTCGTTTCATCCGGCGCGATCATGCCGCCGCGGGCTCCCATCTCGATGCTCATATTACAGATGGTCATGCGGCCTTCCATGGAGAGGTTGCGGATCGCAGAGCCGGCATATTCGACGAAATAGCCGGTGGCGCCGCTGGCGGAGATATGAGCGATGATATAAAGGATGATATCCTTGGAGGTAACGCCTTTGCCGAGTGTACCTTCCACATTGATCCGCATCAGCTTCGGCTTGCTTTGCAGAAGGCACTGCGTAGCCATGACCATTCCGACCTCGCTGGTGCCGATACCGAAGGCGATAGCGCCGAAAGCGCCATGCGTCGATGTATGGCTGTCCCCGCAGACGATGGTCATGCCCGGCTGAGTGACGCCCAGTTCGGGTCCGATGACATGGACGATACCCTGGTAAGGATGTCCGAGTCCGTAGAGCTCGATGTGATGTTTTTTGCAGTTCTCTACCAACTGCTGTACCTGGATGCGGGACAGTTCTTCCTTGATCGGCAGATGCTGGTCGAGCGTGGGTACGTTATGGTCCGCGGTGGCTACGATCTGTTTCGGCCGGAACACTTCCAGTCCACGTTTTTCGAGGCCTTTGAAGGCTTGCGGGCTGGTGACCTCGTGGATGAAATGCCTGTCGATATAGAGGACGGAGGGCCCGCCGTCGATAGTTTTGACGACGTGACGGTCCCAGATCTTTTCGAATAATGTCTTTGGCATATTATATTTTTTATGCTACGGCGACTTTGTAGGATTTGGCGAGCTCGTGGAGATCTTCTTCGAGGACCTCTTTTTTTGTATCGGCGACCTGCAAAAACCGGTCGTACAGGGTATCGATGTCGTTACGGTTGAACGAGTAGCCGATCTTCTGAAGCCGGAAGGCAAGGGCGCTGCGGCCGCTGCGTGCCGTGAGTACGATCTTCGATTCACCGGCGCCGACTTCTTCGGGGTTGATGATCTCGTAAGTGGACGAATCTTTGAGGAATCCGTCCTGGTGGATACCGGAGGAGTGGGAGAAGGCATTGGCGCCGACGATCGCCTTGTTCGGCTGCACCGGCATGCGCATGGTATCGGAGACCAGACGGCTTAGCGGATTCAGCTCGCGGGCCTCGACATTGGTATAGACCCCGAGTTCCTTATGCTGACGGATCACCATGACGACCTCTTCCAGCGAGGTGTTGCCTGCACGTTCTCCGAGCCCATTGATCGTACACTCGATCTGCCGGGCGCCGGCGCGGATGCCGGCGATGGAATTGGCAGTGGCCAGACCCAGATCGTTATGACAGTGGCACGAGATGATGGCCTTATCGATGTTGGGGACTTTATTTTTCAGCCAGGCTATTTTTTCGCCATATTGATCGGGGAGACAGTAGCCGGTGGTGTCGGGAATGTTGACGACGGTGGCGCCTGCGGCGATCACGGCCTCGACGACCCTGGCCAGGTAGTCGTTGTCCGTCCGGCCGGCGTCCTCCGCATAGAATTCGACGTCGCCTACGAGGTTGCGTGCCCATTTTACGGCTTGCGTGGCGCGTTGCAGGATCTCTTCGCGGGTGGCGTTGAATTTCCCCTTGATATGAGAATCGCTGGTCCCGATGCCGGTATGGATACGGGGATGACGTGCGGG
>DASZOW010000014.1:0-8575 GCA_035550615.1 Puia sp. | reverse complement strand
TCCTTCTCGTGATCCTGCAACCGGTCCTCATGCGTCTCTCAAGGACGATCTGGCTCAATTTCTTTGTACGGTACAGGCCTGCCGGCGACGCCGCCGCGGCCGCCGCCAAGGTCGCGTGAGCGCCTCTCTGCCGGACAAGCGCGGCCCTCGAAAGGCGCGCTCATTTAATTCGCCCAGCCTTCCCTATCGAGGCTTCGGAACTGTATGGCTTCTGCAATATGCTCCGGCCGGATGTTTTCACAGACGGCGAGGTCGGCGATGGTCCGGCTGATCTTCAGAATATGGTCATGCGCCCGCGCCGATAACTTTAGCTTGTCCATAGCCGCGTGAAGCAATTGCTCACCGGTAGCGTCGATCCTGCAATGGTACTGCAACAGCCGCCCATTGATCTGGGCATTGCAATGCACACCCGTAAGCATGCTTTCAGCATAACGCAGACGTTGGAGTTCCCGGGCCGCCATTACTCGCTTGCGGATCTCCTGTGAACTTTCTCCGGGCCTGGAACCCGATAGCTGTCTGTGCGACACCGGAACTACTTCCACATGGAGATCGATCCGGTCCAGCAGCGGTCCGGACACCTTGTTCAGATATTTCAATACCGCTCCCGGAGGACAGGTACATTCCTTGTCCGGATGAGTATAAAATCCGCAGGGACACGGATTCATCGATGCGATCAAAATAAAGGAAGCGGGGAATTCCACGGAGAGTCTTGCCCTGCTGATCGTTATTTTTCGATCTTCCATGGGCTGCCGCATGACCTCCAATGTATTTCTATTGAACTCCGGCAATTCATCGAGAAAAAGAACGCCATTATGCGCCAGCGAGATCTCGCCCGGCTGCGGTATGCTGCCGCCACCGACCAGCGCCATCCCGGAGATCGTATGATGTGGAGACCGGAAAGGCCGGTGATACAGCAAAGGTGTATTGGCCGGCAATTTGCCTGCCACGCTATGGATCTTTGTCGTCTCCAGGGCTTCCTGCAGATTCAATGGCGGCAAGATCGTCGGCAGACGCCGGGCCAGCATGGTCTTACCTGCTCCCGGTGGTCCGATCATTATGGCGTTATGTCCCCCTGCCGCCACGATCTCCAATGCCCGCTTGATATTTTCCTGTCCCTTGACCTCACTGAAGTCGAGCTCAGCCAGGGAATGATCGGCAAATCGGTCGCTTCGGTCTTTGGCCGCCACCGGATGAGAAGAAGCGGTATCCCGGAAAAATTTGATCACTTCCTGTAAATGCGTAAAGCCAAATACCGGCAAAGACTTTACGATCGCTGCTTCGATGGCGTTTTGATCGGGGACGACCAGACCCTTGAATTGTTCCTTGTTCGTTTGTATGGCAATGGGAAGTACACCTTTGATGGGATGGATCTGGCCATCCAATCCCAATTCTCCCATGATCACGTAGTCTTTTATTTTTTCCGCATCCGGTAATTGTTCACTCGCGGCCAGAATGCCTAATGCTATCGGGAGATCGAAGGCGGAGCCATATTTGCGGATGCCTGCCGGCGCCAGGTTCACCACGATCTTGGTTCGCGGCATATGAAAGCCATTGCTTTTAATGGCGCTTTCAATTCGTTGGATACTTTCTTTGACCGCATTGTCTGCAAGCCCGACGATAAATGTATGTAATCCTTCCGTTACATTCACTTCCACGGTGATGGTGATCGCCTCAACGCCATACACCGCACTTCCAAATGTTTTCACCAACATGCGTATACGTTTAGCCGGTGAATCTAGACATAATTTTTACGCTGCTGAAAAAAATATGGACGATGTTTCACGTGCTGTTCCACGGCGAATGCGGCGCACCGGGGGTTGCGGGCTACAACCGCTCCAGCATATCCACCACCTTCTCGCGCTTCAGGATAAGATACCCGATGCGATCGTTGCTGATACCCGGCTTTAGCTGGTAGCTGAACTCGAGCTGATCGTCCTTGACCGTGGTCTCGAAATAATTGAAAAGAATATTCGGATAGACCTTGAGCTCTTCGCCGATCTCATAAAGATGCGTCGAGAGGATGAACAGCGATCTGCGGATCCTGATCAGGCCCTTGATCACCGTACTGGAACACTTCATGGCGTCCTGCACGTTCGTGCCCTTGAAGAGCTCGTCGATCAGCACCAGCCATTTTTTTTGATTGCCGATCTTCTCGAGCGTATTGCGGATCCGCTGTACCTCGTTGAAGAAGAAGCTCTCGCCCTTGCTGATATTGTCTTCGACATTGATATTGCTCAGGATGCCGTCGAAGATCGTCAGCCGCATCGATCCCGCCGGAACACCCATGCCCAGATGCGCGAGGAATACGGCCGCGCCGACGGAACGGATAAAGGTGCTTTTGCCGGCCATATTGGCGCCGGTGAGAAATACGAAGTTCGTCTCCTTGTCCAGCCGGATATCATAAGCCACCGGCTTCGGCAGCAGCAGATGATAAAGCTCGCCGGCATCCACATACGGGTCTTCCTGTTCGACAAAGGCGGGAAAGCTCAGACGGTATTTGTGCATGGCCATCGCCATCGAATACCAGGCGTCCAGCTGGTTATGGATATCTACCAGCGCACGCACAGCCGTCTTGAATGCATACCGCACATAGTGGCCGAAATAGATCACCTGGATAGGGTGCAGCTTCTCGCCCGGTTTGGTGGCGGCCAGCTCGGCGAGGATCGGCTGATCCAGCAGCCGCCGCGACTTGTCCAGCAGATCGCCAAGCAGCGGCGGAATACCCGGCTGACCAAGCAGATCGCAAAGCAGCTTCATCCCCCGGACAAAATCGGCAAAATGTCCCACGGAATACCGGACCATGCCATAATCGGCGGAATGGAATATTTTGTAGGAGAGTGCCGCCGGCAGATTATGTCCATGCGGTATGTCGTCTATCGCGGTTTCATAGAACCGGTCGATGACCATGATCGTCCCATTGCTGATGGACACCGGCCATTGCTCGATCTTTTCCAGCATCACCGCCAGGATCTGCTGTGTAGCCTGGATGGGCGCCAGCCGGCTAAAGGGGGCATTGAATAGCTCGAGCAGCGTATCCTTGCCGCCCCTGGTCCGGGTGAAATCCAGCTTGTGGAAAATGGAAAATTCCTCCTCCTTGTTGAAGAGGCTAAGGTCCTGGTATGTTATATTGTCTATTTCCATGATCGAAGTATGTGTCTAACGGTCGAATCGCAAACGCTGACCCCATTGAGACTCATCGAAGACGCCATTTCCATAAACAAGATGCCCATTTACGAAGGTATGCGTCACCGTTGCCGGGAATTCGAAACCTTCCAGCGGACTCCAGCCGCATTTATACAGGATATTCTCCCGCGACACACGCGACGGCTGGTTCAGGTCCACGATTACAAGATCGGCGAAATAGCCTTCCCGGATATATCCCCGTTCGCTAATGTTGAAACAAACGGCCACCGCATGGCTCATCTTCTCTACTACCTTTTCCAGGCTGATCCTGCCCTCCTTTACATAATGCAGCATCAGCCGGAGCGAATGCTGGACCAGCGGTAATCCGGCATGCGCCTTTTCATAGGGGCCTTCCTTTTCTGCCAGCGTATGCGGCGCGTGATCGGTAGCGATCAGATCGAGCCGGTCATCCAGCAATGCCTTCCAGAGCGCTTCGCGGTTATGCGGGGCCTTGATGGCCGGATTGCACTTGATGCGGTTGCCCAGCACGGCATAGTCGTCGCTCGTAAAATGCAGATGATGTACGCAAACCTCCGCCGTGATCCTTTTGTCCGCCAGCGGCAGCATATTCCCGAACAAGGGCATCTCTTTCTCCGTAGAAAGGTGAAATACATGCAGCCGGCTATTGTATTTCTGGGCGAACTGGATCGCCGTCAGCGTCGATTCGAAACAGGCATGCTCATCCCGGATCCTCGGGTGATCCGCCGGTACCAGCTCCCGGCCCTCGCGCTTGATGCGCTCCAGGTTCTGCCGGATGATCTTCTCGTCCTCGCAATGCGTCGCGATCAACACCTCACTCTCGCGGAACAGCCTGTCCAGGGTAAGATAATTATCGACCAGCAGATTGCCTGTCGAAGATCCCATAAAGATCTTGATGCCGCAGATATCCCTTCTCTTTTCATTGGTTCGCAAAGCCTCCTCGGCATTGTCGTTCGAGGTGCCCATATAAAAAGAATAGTTGGCCAGCGAGCTGTTGGCGCCGATAACATATTTCTCTTCCAGCAGGTCCTGCGTGAACGCCGGCGGAAGTGTATTGGGCATCTCCATAAAAGAGGTAACGCCGCCGGCTACCGCCGCTTTGGCCTCCGTATAGATCGTGGCCTTGTGTGTCAGGCCCGGCTCACGGAAATGGACCTGTTCGTCGATGACGCCGGGCAATAAATGTTTTCCTTCCCCGTTGATCTCGGTGACGGCGAAGGCAGGCCGGATCCCCGTCCCCATTTTTTCAATCCGGCCGTTTTTGACTAGCAAATCTGCCGTAGTAGTCTTACCTTCGTTGACTATAGAGATATTCTTAATCAAGTAATTACGCATATCCAAAATTGATCTTGCCTCAACTAGCTTTATGACGCAATTTATTAAAACCCTTGTAATATTCCTCTTTGTACCCATTCTGCTTCCGGTATTGGCCCGCGGCCAATCCAGTTTCCTTCCACAAGGATCTAAATTCGATCACTTCCTGGACCGGATGGAGATCCTGCAGCAGACGGACGCCGATCTGAACATCACCACCGCCAAACCCATCAGCCGCCGGCAGGCGGTACGCATCGCCCGGCTCGCCGATTCGCTGTATCATTTCTATCCCTATGATGACATCGACCATCTTTCACCGGTAGACCGCGCCAACCTGTCCTCCCTCCTCGCAAATAATATCGAGTGGGTCACGACCAACAAAGACAGCTTCATGAGCCGAAGACCCTGGCTCAACACCTTCTATAAGACGAAAGCCAACTTCTACGAGGTCGAGGACAAAGATTTCTTTCTGGCCATCGATCCTGCCATCCAGGAAACGCAATCCGTCGAAACCGGCAGCAAACAACGCATCTATCTCAACTCCAAAGGGCTTACCCTGCGCGGCATGATCGCAAACAAATTCGGGTTCTCCGCCTATCTCACCGATAACCAGGAACGCGGCCCTTCCTGGTTCCAGCAACGGGCCCGCCAGTTCAACGCCGTACCGGGTGCGGGATATTATAAATCCTTTGGCGGCACCGGTTACGACTATTTCGATAACCGCGCCTCGATCTATTTCAATACCTGGAAGTATTTCGACTGGCAGTTCGGCTATGACAAGAACTTTATCGGCGACGGCTACCGCAGCCTCTTCCTCAGCGATTACAGCGCCCCCTATCTGTTCCTGAAATTCAATACCCGTATCTGGAAGCTCAATTACCAGACGATCTATATGGAACTGACCAGCCAGCATGCCATTGGCAACGACTATGAATATCCAAAAAAATATGCCGTGGCGCACCATCTCAACGTCAACGCCACCCCCTGGCTTACCTTGGGACTCTTTCAGGACGTCGTGTTCAGCCGCGCAAATCACTTTGATTTCTCCTATCTCAACCCGGTGATCTTTCTGATAGCCGCGCAGCAGGAAAATGGCAGCCCGGACAAATCAAATGCCGGTCTCGACTGGAAGGTGAATATCGGCCATGCTACTCAATTCTATGGCCAGCTGCTGATCGACGAATTCATTCTCCACCAGATCCTCCATTATAGCGATGGCTATTGGGCCAACAAGCAAGGCCTCCAGCTGGGCTTCAAATGGATCGACGTCTTCAATGTCAAGAATTTCGATCTGCAGTTCGAGACCAATATCGTCCGGCCATTCACGTATCAGCATGGCGACACCGTCTCGGATTATAGCCATTATAATCAGCCGTTGGCGCATCCGCTTGGCGCCAATTTCTATGAGCTTATCGGCATTGCGCGCTATCAGCCAACCTACCGCTGGAACTTCGAGGGCAAGATCATCTACTATAAACAGGGGCTCGACTCCGCCGGTGAGAATTTTGGCGGCGATATCTTCGAAAGCTATACTACCCGCCCCCGCGATTATGGTTTTTCGATCGGTTCCGGCGTCCCGGCAAAATGCCTCGATCTTTCCGGGCTGGTATCCTGGCAGTGGAAGGAAAATCTTTTTCTCGAGCTTTCGGCGCAATACCGGAACTATAAGGTCCACGATCCCACAAATACCTATCACAGCTCGAATTCGGCGCTCATCACCGCCGGCGTGCGGCTCAACATGTTCCGGCGGCAATACGATTACTGACCAGCGGCCTCGCCTGTCGGCATCCTTCCGGTGCGGGGAGCAGGGCGTGCCGGCCTTCCAAAAACCTTCTCATTACCAATATATAAACCTCCTCATTACTATTATATAAGTTTGTATATTTGTAATGCAAACAATAATGATCCTGCAAACAGTAATAGAGCAAGTGGTTGAGTCCCAGCGGGAAAATCAACTCTCACGGCCTGTAGGGCTGAAGAGAGAGGCCTTGCACGAACTATCGGCGCTTTCCTCGTTTGCCCTGATCGTGTCCGGCGTCCGGAGATGTGGTAAAAGCACGCTGCTTTTTCAGATGCTGAAAGAGAAATATCCAAACGCCTTATATCTTAATTTTGAAGACATCCGGTTGTATGAATTCGAGAGAAAGGATTTTACGAGGCTCGATAAAGTGATCGCATCGGCCGGAACCAAAGTCCTGCTGTTCGATGAGATACAAATCATCCCCGGTTGGGAACGGTATGTCCGCCAAAAGTTGGACGAAGGATATAGATTGGTGATCACCGGCTCCAACGCCTCCTTACTGAGTAAAGAACTGGGTACCAAGCTAACGGGCAGGCAAATAACTAAAGAGCTTTTCCCTTTTTCCTTCAGGGAGTTCAATCAATTCAGGCAATTGAAGCCTTCGGCAGCTTCCTTGATGCAATACTTGCAGACAGGCGGATTCCCTGAGTTTGTAAAACAGGGAGTTAACGAGATACTGAATAACGTCTTCGGCGATATATTGACAAAGGATATCGCTGTCCGCTATGGCGTCCGGGACGTAAAGACATTGCAGCGCCTGGCTTTATACCTTGTTTCCAATGTAGGCAATCTCATTACGGCAAACAGGCTGAAAAGCATGTTCGAAGTGGGATCGGCCAATACCATCACGGAATATCTGGCCTATCTCGAGGATAGCTATCTTTTCCAGCTGGTCCCGAAATTCAGCTATTCCTTGCGTAAGCAAATGGTCAACCCGCGGAAAATATATACCATCGACACCGGGATGATCACGGTGAATTCGAACTCTTTTACGGATGATGATGGCAGAAAGCTGGAGAACCTGGTATATCTGCATCTCAGAAGAAAATACCGGGAGATATATTACTTTTCGGAACGGGGAGAGTGTGATTTCGTCGCATTTAAGAACGGGACCGCCGTGGGCGCCTTGCAGGTTTGCTTCGAGCTTACCGATGACAATCTGGACCGGGAGAAGAACGGGTTGATGGCGGCGCTCGAAGAATTGAATCTCAAGGAAGGAACTATAATAACCCTATCTCAAAAGGACCGCTACAAGGAAGGCCGCCGGGTTATCAACGTCGTTCCCTGCCACGAGTTCCTGGGCCGCGATCTTACATCGATTTCAGCACCGCTACATAATGGCAAACGGCGGCCGTGAGCACGAACACATGCCAGAGAGCATGAGTGTATTTATATTTATCCCAGAGATAGAAGAATGCGCCTATAGTATAGAGTACGGCTCCGATGCAGACATAGACCATCACCGCATGCGGCAGCTGATCGAAGAATCGATGTCCGCCGACCAGCATGATCCAGCCCATCGCCAGATAGATCGCCGTGGAGACGATCTCGAACCTGCCGGTGAAATACGATTTGAAAACGGTACCCGCAACGGTAAGCGTCCAGAGCACAATGAGCAATGTCCTGCCGAAGGCATCCGGCATATAGACCAGCAAAAACGGCGTATAGGTGCCCGCAATGAAAAAGTAGATGCCGATATGGTCGAGGATCTTAAAGAAACGTTTGATCTTTTGCTCGCTTGCAAAATGATAGATCGTGCTGGACGTAAAAACAAGCAAAAAACAAAAGCCGTAGACGCAGCTTCCGATAAGTCCCGCTTTGTTTCCATGAATGTCGGCCTGGCTGGCCAACAGCGGGATGCCTGCAATGCCGAACAAGATGCCGACCACATGGATGAGGCCGTTCACCCTTTCCTGGTGACGAGTATACGATTCCATATTACAAGGGTTAGGGATTACCTAGCTCCACCATCGGTTAATGGAAATATCATGCCATACAAGCACGCTGCAATTCCCCTGGGAGATTGTTCCCTGCAGCATGAGGCCTGCGGGGAACCGGCATCAGCCTTCAAAGATCAGGGAGAATACGACCATCCTGGTCTTCAGCTTGTCGATGACATTGGAATACTGCAGGCTGGGGTCACGGCTGTGCACGTTCTTGATGCCTTCGCTGATCTTTAGCTCGGGCGAAAGGATGAAGACGGGAAAATAGAACTGGAAGCCGATACCGCCTTCGACACTCAGATCCGAAGGGCTCAGCTTTACGAGATCCTGCGCCTTGCGGGCCGAGGAATTGGAC
>DASZOW010000013.1:0-3000 GCA_035550615.1 Puia sp. | reverse complement strand
GCCAGCCTTGCTGACAACCGCGTGTATTCACTCCGCGAAGATGGAACGGACCACCTTTGGGTAGGCACGTTGATGGGTGGGCTGGACAGGTTCGACGAGACCACGGGGAAATTCTATCACAATAATCTCGACAGACCGCATTCGATCCACTCTAACTATGTACCTGCCCTCGCCGAGGACTCGGCAGGCAATCTCTGGATAGGCACCGCCTACGGCATCAGCGTGCTGACCCGGAGTACGGGACAATATGTATATTATACCAGGGAAAGCAGCCGCCTCAGTGATAACGTTATATTCAGCCTCACCTGCGACCATAAGGGAAATATGTGGGTGGCGACACGCCAGGGATTGAGCGTCATGGCGCCGGGGAAAGATACCTTCCAGTCCTTTAGCACAAAGGACGGGCTGCCATCCAATATGATCATGAGCGTGCAGGAAGATAAACAACACTTCCTATGGATCAGCTCCTCCGCGGGCTTGTCCCGGATCACCCTGACACAGGACGGCGCGACCCTGGGGATCAAATGCCTGAACTTCGACGAATACGACGGCTTGCAGGGCCGTGAATTCAATGTCAATGCCGGCTTTCGAACAAAAGCAGGAGAGTTGATATTCGGCGGAGCAAAAGGGTTCAACTTGTTCAACCCGGAATCGATACACCTCAACGAACACATCCCGCCGGTGGTGCTCACCAGCCTCCAGCTATACAACAAGGACGTCCCCCTGCCGGCTTCCATCACCACAGACAACAAGTTGGTGTTATCCTACGATCAGAACAATTTCACCCTGGAGTTTGCCGCCCTCAGCTATATCAATCCCCGAAAAGACCGGTACGCCTACCGGCTGGAAGGATTCGACAAGGATTGGATGACCACGGACGGCAGGAACCGCAGGGCAGCATACACCAATATCGATCCCGGTGAATACTTCTTCCACGTAAAGGCTTCCAACAGCGATGGGGTATGGAACGACAAGGGCATCACCTTACGCATTATTATACGACCGCCATTCTGGAAAACAACACTCGCCTACATCCTTTACGCATTGGCGGTCTTAACGCTATTGTACCTGGGTCGTATGCGGATCATCAGGCGGGCCAGGGCCCGTTTTGCCCTCGATGAAGAACGCCGTGAGACCATGCGGGTCCGCGAGCTGGACCGGATGAAAATTAAATTCTTCACCAACCTGAGCCACGAATTCCGAACACCCTTGTCGTTGATCCTCTCGCCGGTGGACAAATTGATCCGCAGCCCCGAGGACCCGGGCAGACGCCACCTGGCTATGACCATCGAGCGGAACGCCCGGCGATTGCTTCACCTCGTGAATCAACTGCTCGATCTGCGCAAGATGGAGGTCAACGAGCTCAAATTGAATATGAGCGGTGGCGATATCGCTGCGTTCATCAAGGCCACCGCAAGCTCCTTCACCGACCTCGCCCAGGAACGCGGCACAAACTTCGATTACCACTCGGAGATAGACCAACTGCCTGCGCTCTTCGACAAGGATAAACTCGAAAGGATTCTGTTCAACCTCTTGTCGAACGCTTTCAAGTTCACCCCGCCCGGCGGAACCATCGGCGTAGAACTGGCTGCCCTCGAAAAGGACGAGCAGGGCGTTCTGCTCCAACTCGAGGTCAGGGACACCGGTATCGGCATACCGCGGGCTTCGCAGGAAAAGATCTTCGAATCCTTCTTTCAGGCCGATGCACCCGGCCATTTGCGCAGCCAGGGAACAGGTATCGGCCTGGCCATTACCCGCGAGTTCGTCGAAATGCACGGCGGTACGATCAAAGTCGATAGCGAGCCGGATAAAGGCTCCTGCTTCACGGTGCTGTTACCGGTAACTCTTCTACCCGCCGGATCAACTGCACCCACTGCCACCGTACCCTCCGCCGCAGCATCCCCCGCCGCGAGCCCCGCTGTAGCCGCAGCTGCCACCCGCGAAACATCCACCCCCGCTGAACCGCCGGCCACACGCTTCAAAGTCCTCCTCGTCGAAGACGACGACGATTTCCGCTTTTACCTCAAGGAAAACCTCGCCCCCCTCTTCACCGTGCTGGAAGCTGCCAACGGCCAGGAAGCCTGGCAAAAGACACTCTCCGGCCAACCCGACCTCGTCGTCACCGACGTGAATATGCCCATTATGAATGGCCTCGAACTGTGCAAAAAGATCAAAAGGGACGAACGCGTCCATCATATCCCGGTGATCCTCCTGACAGCCCTGTCCGCAGAACACCACCAGCTTAACGCCCTCGGCCTCGGCGCAAACGACTATATCTCCAAACCGTTCATCGTCGAGATCCTCATCTCCCGCATCCGCAACCTATTGCAATTCCGCGGATCTGTGGAAGAGACCGCCCGGAAAAGGGTAATCGCGCAACCCACGGAGATAGACGAACAGCCGGAGCCTACCGACGAAGATTTTGTGCGCGAAGCCGTGGAAGTGCTCGAGAAAAATATCGCCAACCCGGATTTTTCCGTCGACGACTGGTCCCGGGAGCTTGGCCTAAGCCGGACGACCCTATATAAAAAGATACTCGGCGCCACCGGCAAGACGCCCATCGGCTTTATCCGCCATTTCCGGATGAAGCGGGCCGCACAGCTGCTCGAAAAGACCCGCCACAACGTGGCCGAAGTGGCCTATATGGTCGGCTTCAACAACCCTAAATATTTTGCGCGCTATTTCAAGGAAGTCTATGGCGTGCTGCCCAGCGTCTACCAGGCGGAAAGGCGAAAAAACAGGTAAAACCGAAAAGTTTAACCGTTCACTACCCAGAAATAACGGAATTATAGCCCTGCCCTCAACAATCCGCCACCCTCATTTGCCGGTTTGACTACCCCTTCCGGGACTATAGCAGTCTACTTTTGTAACGAATTACAACCGATTGCTATGGGTCCTTCAAAGTCGCCTCGCCTACTGCTTCTATCGTTCACCTTGCTAACCGCCGCCCACTGCATCGCCGGCGGCATCTCCCGCACCCCCGACGGTATCATCGTCTAC
>DASZOW010000012.1:0-16032 GCA_035550615.1 Puia sp. | reverse complement strand
GGTATTTTTCCCTCGACAGGGGGGGCCGGCCATTGGTGCATCCGTATAACATCTTTTCCGATTGTTTTGCTACGATGGCGTTTGGGCAGCTGTATCTCGCCACGGGGGACGATTATTACGCCAAGGTGGCGAGGGATACTTTTTACCATATTGTGCGACGTTCCAATAATCCTAAAGGCGGCTGGTCGAAGCAGGTGGAAGGGACGCGACCGCTGACAGGCTTTTCATTGCCGATGATCCTTTGCAATCTCGTCATGGAGATCGAGACGCTGCTGCCGCCGGAACTGTTTCGCCGGACCATTGCGGAGGGCATCGATGCCGTGATGAACAGGTTCTATCAGCCAGAGCTGGGGTTGATCCTGGAAAACGTATTGCCGGATGGAGGGAGGTCGGATTCGTTCGAGGGAAGGCTGATCAATCCCGGGCATGGCATAGAAGCCATGTGGTTTATCATGGACCTGGCGGAGCGGCAGCATATCAGCGGACTGGCCGAAAAAGCCACCGCCATTACACTGTCCACACTGGAGCGTGCCTGGGATCATCAGTATGGCGGCATCTTTTATTTTATGGATGTCCATGGGTATCCGCCGCAGCAGCTGGAATGGGATCAAAAGCTTTGGTGGGTGCATATCGAGACCATGATCAGCCTGGCAAAGGGTTATTTACATACGGGGGACCGGCGATGCTGGGAATGGTTCCAGAAGGTGCATGCGTATTCCTGGGAACATTTTGCAGATGCCCGGCATGGAGAATGGTTCGGATATCTCAACCGGCGGGGCGAGGTGCTCTTGCCGCTGAAGGGAGGAAAATGGAAAGGTTGTTTCCATGTACCCAGAGGCTTGTATCAATTGTGGAAGACAATGGAAAAATTATAACCGTATGCCCATCCTTTCCACACAGGATCACACCGCGCCCGCCAGGGCCACGGCAGAAGGCAATTATCTTCCGGCGCTGATGGTTCTGGCATTGCTGTATTTTATGATGGGGTTCATCACCTGTCTGAATGATTCGCTGGTGCCTTTCTTCAAGACCGGCTTCAATCTCAGCTATTCACAATCCTCACTGGTACAGTTTTATTTTTTTCTGACGTATGCATTGGTGTCTATTCCCGCCGGAAAGCTGGTGGAGAATATCGGATATCAGCGGGGCATGGTGACGGGCTTTTTGATCGCTGCGGTTGGGGCGCTGCTATTCCTGCCCGCCAGCATTTTTCACGTATATGCGCTGTTCCTCGCGGCGTTATTCATCCTGGCCACCGGGATCGTGTTGTTGCAGGTGTCGGCGAATCCATATATCACCCTGCTTGGGCCAGCCGCAACCGCTTCCGCCCGGCTGACATTGATACAGGGTGTAGGATCCGTAGGCACGACGGTGGCGCCGGTATTCGGAGCAGCATTTATCTTGTCGTCGCTGGAGCGGGCGCACGGGTCCAGCGAGGCGGTGCGGCTGCCTTATATCGGGATAGCCCTCTGTTTGCTCGTGATCGCAGGAGTGGTGTGGAGGCTACGGCTGCCCAAGGCTGTCACGAGACCTGCCGGGACCCTTGTAAGGTCTGCTGAGACCACCGCTCGGGCCGGCATTATGTCTTTCAGGAATTTGAAGTTCGGTGTTGTGGGAATATTCATGTACGTGGGGGCGGAAGTATCCATCGGCACTTTTCTCACCGGCTATATATCCGACAAGGTGCAGGCGCCTGTGCATGTTGCCAATAACTATGTGGCCTTTTATTGGGGGGGTATGCTGGGTGGGAGATTTGTCGGTTCCTTTTTGTTGAGGCGGCTGCAGCCGCGGATGCTTTTGACGATATTGTCGTCCGGCGCCATCGCGCTTATAGTTATCTCCGTGTCATCCGGCGGTTATGTTGCCGTCTGGACCATGATTGCCACGGGGGTATGCAATTCCGTCCTTTTTGCCATCGTGTTCTCGCTTTCCGTGCGGGGGCTGGGTGAATATACTACCCGCGCTTCAGGTCTTTTGTCGGCGGCTATTGCGGGCGGAGCCATTCTTTCCTTTCTGGAGGGGGTGCTGAAAGACCATTATTCCTGGACAGCGGCATTTATGGTGCCCGTGGGATGTTATGTCTACCTGATATTTTTCGGAGTAAACGGGTCCCGGGAGGTTCGCGGAAGTCGGCAAGAATGAAGAAGCCGGACTCTAAGGTCCGGCTGAGTGGAGAATATCGGAGTCGAACCGACGACCTCTTGCATGCCATGCAAGCGCTCTAGCCAACTGAGCTAATTCCCCTTTTTTTGGTTTGCCGCCGACGGGTTTGGCCGGCTTATTTTGGGATTGCAAATATAGAGGATTTGGATTAAACCATTCAAAAATTCCAGGTGTTATTTACTTTAGCGAATAAATTGATCCTTATGGGCATTTGGAGACAGATCGAGGAGTATTTCTACATCAAGAAGCGGGATCCGGGTGCGCCGCGGACGCAATGGATGCGGTATATGCATGGGATCAATCGGATATCCATATTTATGTTTTTGGTCGCGATCATCATTATGATCGTGCGGGCGATTTTCAAACATCATCATTAGGGAGCTCGTCCGGCGGACAGCGACATTAGGGGCGCCCGGGATGGCGGCAACAGGAAGGCTTTGTGGCCGTGGTTTTGGGGCTTCAGGGTGTGCGGAGGAATTCGAGGATGCTGCGTGCGGCGTTGGCGGAGGCGTGGCCGCCCTGGCTGAGGAGCTCTTTGAGCCGGCGGTAGTCGGCGGCGAGCTGTTGCTGGCGTTCAGGGTTGTGGAGCAGATCGTTGAGTTCGTGGCGGAGGTTTTCGGGGGTAAGCTCGTCCTGGATCAATTCTTTGACCACCAGTTTGTCCATGATGAGGTTGACCAGGGAGATGTATTTTACCCGGATCAGGCGGCGGGCTATCTGGTAGGAGATGGGACTGCCTTTGTAGCAGACCACTTCCGGGACGCCGAAGAGGGCGGTTTCCAGTGTTGCGGTACCGGAGGTGACGCAGGCGGCCCTGGCGGTCAGCAATAGAGAATAGGTTTGGTTGCGTACCGCTGCCAGATGCGGATAGGGGGCGAGGATCTGCTGGTAGAAGTCCTCATCGAGGCCCGGCGCCTGGGCGACGACGAACTGATAGTCGGGAAAGAATTCGCTGACCTTGAGCATCACCGGCAATTTTTTCTGGATCTCCTGTTTGCGGCTGCCTGGCAGCAGCGCTATGACGGGTTTGGAGAACTGGGATGGGGGGGCGGAATCCGGTGTGGTCGCGGAGTGGGAAGGCCGGGCGGTAAGCCCGGAATCCGGCGTGGTCGCGGAGTGGGAGGATCCGGTAGTTGGGTGTGCGGGTATGCGGACGCCGTCGATGACCTCGACGAGGGGATGGCCTACGTATTCCACCTCGTAATTCCATTTCTTATAGAAGTCTTTTTCGAAGGGCAGGATGACCAGCATTTTGTCGACATTCTCGCGGATCTGTTTGACGCGGCCTTCCTTCCAGGCCCAGACCTGTGGGGAGATGTAATATATGATTTTGAAATGGGTGGCGGTGGTTGCGGCTTGCTGCTGGCGGGCCCATTTGGCGATGCGCATATTCATGCCGGGGTAATCGATGAGGATGAGGGCATCGGGGTCGTAGGCGAGGATATCTTTTTTTGCAAAATCGAGGTTGCGGAAGATCGTGCGGAGGTTCATGAGCACTTCGGCGAATCCCATGATCGCAAGATCCTTATAGTGTTTCACCAGCTTTCCGCCTGCGGCTTCCATCAGATCGCCGCCCCAGCAGCGGACCTCGGTCTGCGGGTCTTGTTTTTTCAGTTCCTTGATGAGATTGCTGCCATGGAGATCGCCGGAGGCTTCGCCGGCTATGATGTAATACTTCATGCGTGTTATACCCTGCGGCAAATATAGCATTAATTGGTCTGGGCCGGCAGGCGGTTTTGAGCGCGTCGACCGGTCGGTTTTTTTTCTTATCTTGTCGGCTGAGAAAACTGCGTATGCCTATATGACTGCTCTTAACCGTCGTTCTTTTCTGGACATCATGGGGGGCTTTTCGGCAACGACCTTGTTATCGGCGTTTACACGGCCGGCCTGGAGCCGCAATCTCGACAAGGCCCTGCTGCGGGCTGAACACCGTCCGGCTCATGAACTGGCCGGCGACGAACATTTCTGGTTTTCCGTACAGGAGGCGTTTACAACGAGCACTGAGCTGATCAATCTCAACAATGGCGGAGTGTCTCCCTGTCCGCGGATAGTGGCCGAGGCGGTGAAACGCAATCTCGATTTCTGCAATGAAGCTCCGAGCTATTATATGTGGCGGATACTGGACAAAGGGCGTGAGCCGCTGCGTGAAGACCTGGCCCGGATCTCGGGCTGTTCCGCCGAAGAAATTGCCATGAATCGCAATGCCAGTGAGGCGCTCGAGACGGTGATCTTCGGGCTGCCGCTGAAGGCCGGCGATGAGGTTGTGCTTGGCAAATATGACTATCCAAACTGTATCAATGCCTGGAAGCAACGCGAAATGCGGGATGGGATCCGATTGGTTTGGGTCGACCTGGCCCTGCCGAGCGAAGACAACGACTATATGGCCGCACAATACATCAAGGCGTTTACGGCAAAGACCCGGGTGGTGCATATCACGCATCTGATCAACTGGTGTGGACAGATAGTGCCGGTACGGCAGATCGCCGATGCGGCGCATGCCCAGGGCATCGAGGTGCTGGTCGATGGGGCCCATAGCTTTGCGCATTTTGAATTTACGATTCCCTCGCTGGGGGCGGACTATTTCGGGACCAGTCTTCACAAGTGGCTGACGGCTTGTATCGGCAGCGGCATGTTGTATGTGAAGCAGGACAAGATCGCCAGGCTTTACCCGTTCTTTGCAGGCCCGGATGCCAGGGCGGATAATATCCGGAAATTCGAAAATCTGGGTACGCGGCCATTTTTTATCGAAGAGGCTATTAGCAAAGCCATCGAATTTTATGATATGATCGGTGCGGCGCGTAAGGAGCAGCGTTTGCTCTATTTGAAGAATTATTGGATGTCCAGCGTCAAAGACCTGCCGAAAGTAACGCTGCACACTTCGTTAAAGCCCGGTTTCGGCTGTGCCATCGGCGCCGTAAGCATCGAAGGAAAGACGCCTTTGCAACTGGACAACTACCTGATGGGGCATCGCATCCATGTGACCAATATCAACTGGGAAAAACTTCACGTCGTACGGATCACTCCCAATGTTTATACCACTACAAAAAATCTCGACAAGCTGATCGCAGCGATAGGGGAGTATGCTAAAGCATAAATCCAACATCCGTCCTGACGGACGAACCGCCGGAGGCGGCGCTGGTATGAAGCGGGAGATCAGCTTGCTTCAGGCTACCTCTATCAATATGATCGATATGGTCGGCATCGGTCCTTTTGTGATGATGACGATCGTGATGCGGGCCGTGGGCAGCAATCTTTTTATCTGGGCATGGGTCTTTGGCGCCGTTACCGCGTTGGTAGACGGGATGATCTGGAGCGAACTTGGAGCGGCCTATCCGCTCGCCGGCGGCAGCTATAATTTTTTAAAGGAGGCCTATGGGCAGAAAGGCGGCCCATTGATGTCCTTCCTGTTCGTCTGGCAGACCTGTCTGCAGGCGCCACTGGTCATCGCTTCAGGGGCGATAGGTTTTGCGCATTATTTCGGTTACCTGGTGCCGCTGAATTTCTGGACCCATAAAGCGGTGAGCGGGGCCGTGGTCGTGGTTGTAGTGTTGCTGCTTTACCGAAACATCCGGACTATCGGCAAGATGGCGGTCTTTTTATGGTCGGGGGTGATCATTACCATCCTCTGGATCATCATCAGCGGCTTCACGCATCACCGGGTAAGTTATTCGTGTCTGCCGACGGGGAGCCAGAGTCTGTTCAGCGGGGCTTTCTTTATACTTGTCGGCCGGGCGTCGATCGGGACGATCTACAGTTTTCTGGGATATTACAATGTCTGTCACCTGGGAGGAGAGATCCGGGACCCGGGACGGAATATCCCACGCAGCATCTTTATCTCCATCTTTTGTATCGCCGCTTTGTATCTCGCCATGAATTTGAGCGTGGTGGGGGTGATCCCCTGGCAGCGGGCTATGCACTCGGATTTCGTCGTGAGTCTTTTCATGGAGAAGATCTATGGAACGGGGATGGCGCGGCTGGCGACGTTGCTGATCCTGTGGATCGCCTTTGCGTCGCTGTTTGCGGTGGTGCTTGGCTATTCCAGGGTTCCGTATGCGGCTGCTGCGGATGGACATTTCTTTCCCTTTTTTGCCTGGCTGCATCCACGGAAGGACTTCCCCTATATTTCGCTGCTTTTTATCGGGGCGCTCGGTTTTCTGCTCAGTCTGACGATCCGGCTGGAAAATGCGATCAAGGCGATTCTCGCGATGCGCATTCTCGTGCAGTTCGTGGCGCAGGCGGTCGGCGTAGTGTTGCTTAGAAAACGGAAAGGCGCGGCCGTCCTGCCTTTTAGGATGTGGCTGTATCCGTTGCCGGTGGCGCTGTCCATCGCCATTTGGTTGTTCGTCTGGTACTCTACCGGTATCATGGCGGTCTTTGGATTGTTGCTGGCGGCGGTCGGGGCGGTGGTTTTTTTCCTGACGCGCGGCCGATGGATAAAATAATGTAGTTTGCAGATATGGAACGTAGACACTTTCTCAAGCAAAGCGCTATTGCGTCCGCGGGTGTTTTAGCAGGCGGACGGTTTTTACCCGGTTCAGCGGATTTCCCCGTTGTACGGGTGGCGGCGGCGAAACGCAAGTTCACCAGCCATATAGTAGAAAAGACCATTCATGAGGTGCGGACAACCATCGGGAATAAGGAAATGGGGTGGCTTTTCGAGAACTGTTTTCCGAATACGCTCGATACCACCGTGGATTTTGGGATGATCAACGGCAAACCCGACACATACGTGATCACCGGCGACATCGATGCCATGTGGTTGCGCGACAGTAGCGCACAGGTGTGGCCTTATATCGGTCTTTGCAAGGAAGACAAGGATCTGCAGCAACTGATCCGCGGGGTGATCCACCGGCAGGTGATCTGTATCCTGCGCGATCCTTATGCGAATGCCTTTTATAAAGACGCGTCGAAGGTGAGTGAGTGGAAGGCGACCGATGTGACGGATATGAAACACGGTATCCACGAGCGGAAATGGGAGATCGACAGCCTTTGCTATCCTATCCGTCTGGCGCATGGTTATTGGGAGATTACGGGCGATACCTCACCTTTTGATGCGGACTGGCTGGCTGCGATGAAGCGCGTTTTGCAGACCTTCAAGGAGCAGCAGCGGAAGAATGGGCAGGGGCCTTATACCTTCCAGCGTAAAAGCCAGTTTGCGACTGACAGCGTGCCGATGAAGGGTTATGGATATCCGACGAAGAAAGTGGGGCTGATCCATAGCATGTTCCGGCCAAGCGATGACGCGACGATCTATCCTTTCCTGATCCCGTCCAATATTTTTGCGCTGAGCAGTCTGCGCAATCTCCGGCAGATGTTAAAGGCCATGAATACCGGCAGCGAGCTGGATGGGCCGGCATACGAGCTGGAAAGCGATCTGAATACGGCGATCATGGAACATGGGATCGTGACGCATCCGATCTATGGGGATGTGTTCGCTTATGAGGCCGACGGCTTCGGTAATCACACCTTTATGGATGATGCCAATGTTCCCAGCCTGCTTGCGCTCCCTTATCTGCAATCCAAAACCACAGACACCGGCGATTGGAGCGTGCTGTTCCCCGATAAGCGTGGGTATACCGTCTATCAGAATACCCGGCGGATGGTGCTGAGCGAGGCGAATCCTTTCTTCTTCAAAGGCAAGGCGGGGGAAGGGATCGGTGGGCCGCATGTGGGGCTGGATATGATCTGGCCGATCAGCATCATTATCCGCGGGCTGACCAGTCATGACTCACAGGAGATCGCCGCTTGTCTGAAGATGCTGCAGAACAGCCATGCCGGGACGGGATTCATGCACGAGTCCTTCCATAAGGATGACGCGTCGAAGTTCTCGCGCAGCTGGTTTGCGTGGGCGAATACGTTATTCGGAGAATTTATCCTTAAAACGTATAAAGAGAGCCCGGCGTTGCTGGCTTAGGACATGGTGACGAGATAGTAATTCTTTTTCCCTTTCTGGACCAGAATATATTTACCATGAAGAAGCAGGGAGGCGTCGACGGGTTGTTTGACGTCTTCCACCTTTTTCCGGTTGATGCTGATGCCGCCGCCCTGGACGAGCTTACGGGCTTCGCCTTTACTGGGAATGATGCCGGATTCCGCCAGGAAGGAGACGATGTCGATGCCCAGTTTCGCCGAGTCGTAGTCGAATCGGGCGACGCCTTCCAGCGATTGGAGGTCTTCTTCGCTCAAGGATTCGGCAGGAGCAGATTGGTTGGCGAACATCTTTTCCGTGTCGGCGAGGGCTTTTTCGTAGCCTGCTTCACCATGTACGAAGGTGGTGACGTGTTGGGCGAGGGTCTTTTGGAGCTTGCGGGCGCCGGGATCATGGGCGTGCTGGTCGAGCAGACCGGCGATGTCGTTTTTGGAGAGGAAGGTGAAGATCCTGATCCATTTTTCCGCATCTGCGTCCGACGCGTTGAGCCAGAACTGGTAGAATTGGTAGGGGGTCGTTTTTTCCGGGTCCAGCCAGACGTTGCCTTTTTCCGTCTTGCCAAATTTACCACCGTCGGCTTTTGTGAGGAGGGGGCAGGTAAAGGCAAAGGCTTCGCCGCCGTTTTTGCGCCGGATGAGTTCGGCTCCGGTGGTGATATTGCCCCACTGATCGCTTCCGCCCATTTGGAGCTTGCAGTTCTTATTAGTGTATAGCCAGTAAAAGTCGTAGCCCTGGACGAGCTGATAGGTAAATTCGGTGAAACTCATGCCAGTTTCCCCTTCGAGCCGTTTCTTCACGCTGTCTTTTGCAGACATATAATTAACCGTAATATGTTTGCCGACGTCCCGGATAAAGGTGAGGAAGGACATATTTTTGAACCAGTCGTAATTATTGACCATTTCGGCCTTGTTGGGCTTGTCCGGGTCGAAATCGAGGAATTTTTCCAATTGTTTTTTGACCCCGGCCAGGTTATGGTTTAGGGTGGCTTCGTCGAGGAGGTTGCGCTCTTCGCTTTTGCCGCTGGGATCGCCGACCATGCCGGTGGCGCCGCCGACCAGTGCAACGGGCTTATGACCAGCCTTTTGGAGGTGGACCAATAAAAGAATGGGGACGAGGCTGCCGATGTGAAGGCTGTCGGAGGTCGGGTCGAAACCGATATAGCCGGCAGTCATTTCCTTTTTTAGCTGCTCTTCGGTGCCTGGCATGATGTCCTGGATCATGCCGCGCCATTTTAATTCTTCGATCAGGTTCATAGGCGGCAAAAATAATGGATTTTGAACAGTTTGTTAATGGTACAATATTGTGAATAAAAGGCCGTTATACGTGGATGTCGGAACCTTAACCGTCGGCTTATGTTGAAAAGAATACGGGGTAACATATCTCTTTGCTCCATTTTACTTGTTCTCGGATCATTGCTTCACCAATCTGCCTATTGCCAGTTCACCGAATATTCCAATGAATTTTTGAATATTGGAGCGGGGGCTCGTGGCCTTGGCATGGCGAGTGCGCAGGTGGCGACGGTTTCCGATGCCACGGCTGGTTATTGGAATCCTGCGGCGCTGGCCAATATCAAGAATGACCCGCAGCTTAGCCTGATGCATGCCGAATATTATGCGGGTGTCGGCAAATATGATTTTGGCTCGCTGGCGTTACCGCTCAAGGACAACAAAAGAACCCTGGGGTTAACGATCCTGCGGTTTGCGGTCGACGATATTCCCAATACCATTTTTCTCGTGCAGCCGGATGGGACGGTGAATTTCCAGAACATCACTACGTTCTCTTCCGCCGACTATGCGTTCATTGTCTCGCTGGCCCAGCAATCGAGGATGTGGGGAAACAAGCAGATCAACTTCGGCGTGAATGCAAAGATCATCTACCGTTCGGCGGGCGATATTGCCAAGGCGTGGGGTTTCGGGTTCGACGCGGCTACGCAGATCATCGGCAATCGCTGGAAGTTAGGAATTGTGGCGAAGGATGTGACGACGACGTTCAACGCCTGGTCTTATAATTTGGACGAGGCGATGCGGGAGGTGTTCTATGAAACACAGAACGAGATCCCGGGCAAGAATATCGAATTGACCGCTCCCCAGCTGATGGTGGGCGGCTCTTATAATTTCAGGCTGGGAAAGAAGCTGAGCCTGTTGGCGGAGGGCGACCTGGATGTGACGTTCGACGGCCGGCGGAATACAGTGATCAGCACCAACCCCGTGAGTATCGATCCCCGGTTAGGGCTGGAGCTTTCTTTCAAGGATGTGTTCTTCGTGCGTGGCGGCATCAACAATTTTCAGCGGGTACTGGACGATCGCGATACGTTGAACCGGCGGAAGATCTGGATCTATCAGCCCGGTGTAGGCGCAGGTTTTAAAGTCGGAGATGTGCAGATCGACTACGCTTTTGTGAATCTGGCGAATCAATCTTATCCGTTATATACCCATGTATTTTCAATAAAGGCCGTGTTGGGGCGAAAGGGGCAAAAGAAGAAGACGGGGAACCGGTAGAAGGCGGCCTATGAAAATGCGCGGTCCCAAAACCGAAAACGTATGAAAAGATTTTTTACTTTTTTAATCTTACTGGTAGCGCTTCAGGCGGCGGCCCAGCCTTATAATAACGAGTGGATAGATGTTTCGAAGACCTATTATAAGTTCAAGGTCGGGGCTACGGGTTTGTATCGCATTTCTGCGTCGGTTCTGGCGGCCAATGGGATGAGTGGCGTGCCGGCTCAGAATTTCCAGCTTTTCCGAAATGGGCAGGAGGTGCCGATCTATACTTCCGTGGCGAGCGGGCCGTTGGGTGGCACCGATTATATAGAGTTCTGGGGCATGATCAACGATGGGGTACCGGACAAGCCGCTTTACAGGAACCCGAGTTATCAGCATACGACGCAGTGGAGCCTGGAGACCGATACGGCCGTTTATTTTCTGACCGTGAATCCGGCGGGCAGCAGTTTTCATTCCTATAGTGCCGCCAATAATGTCGCCGGCAGTTCCCTGACGCCGGAGCCCTGGTTCTGGTATACGTCGGGCACCTATTTCCGCGATGGCGGTGTCAACCCGGGGTTTGCGCAGGTCGTCGGCGAGTATATCTATTCCTCGTCCTATGATATCGGCGAATGGTGGTCTACCCCGCCCATAGCTCCGGGGAGTCCTTATACGAGTACGCAGAGCAATCTTTTTCCCTATACAGGCAGTGGTGCGCCGGCGCCGACGCTTAAGTTCGGAGCGGCCGGTACGGCGGATGATGCGCGGACGATACAGGTGACGGTGAATGGTACGCCGATCGGCGATACCACGATGCCCAGCTTTTTTGACGCCCAGACCACCTGGCCCGTGTCCATGAGCTCGATCAGCGGCGGGTCGGCGACGGTGGGTTTCATCAATAATTCGACGGTGACTACAGACCGGATGGTGGCTTCTTTTTACGAGCTGAATTATCCGCGGCTGTTCAATTTTGCGGGGCGGCAGAATTTCAGTTTTCAGCTGCCGGCAAAGGCGGCAGGGTATCTGCTCAACATCACCAATTTTGCGATCTCGGGTTCTGCCACGCCGGTCCTCTATGATCTGACGAACGGGAACCGGTATACCGCCGTGGTAAGCGGCAGCACGCTGGAATTTGCGCTTCCCGGTTCTTCCGCCACGACGTCATTTGTGTTGGTGAATGAAGATCCCGCGACGGTCACGAACGTCACATCGCTGACTGCCAAAACGTTTGAAAATATGGCCGCTTCGGGTAACCAGGCCAACTATATCATCATATCGAATCCGGTTCTTTATACGGATGGGACGAACGACGGCGTGAATCCCGTGAACGACTATAAGGCTTACCGGAGCTCCGCTGCGGGCGGTGGTTTTGACGTGCAGGTCTATGACATCCATGAGCTGATCGATCAGTTTGGTTTCGGCATTAAAAACGACCCGCTGGCCATACAGAATTTTCTGCGTTATGCCAGGACCGTATGGGGGGTAAAGCCGCAGTATGTGCTGTTGATCGGGCATGGGCTATGCTATAATAGCTATATTACTTACGGTGAAAATCAGCATAATCCGCTGGCTGATCAGCTCAACCTGGTGCCGACTTTCGGTTATCCGGCTTCGGACAACAAGCTGGCGACGAACAATGGCGTGGATGCGGTTCCCATCACGCCGATAGGCCGCCTTTCAGTGGTCTCCGGCGCCGAGGTCGAGACCTATCTGGCCAAGGTCAGGGAATATGAGCAAGTGCAGCAGACGGCGCCCAATACGATCGATGGCCGGCTGTGGATGAAGAACATGCTGCATCTCACCGGGGTGAGCGAGCCTTATTTAGGCACTATCCTTTGCAATTATATGAGCTATTATGCGAGTGTCATATCGGATACGAGCTACGGAGCAAATGTAAATCTGCTCTGCGATGGGAATGCTTCCGCGGTGACGCAGGTTCCGGGTAGCTACATTTCCTCGCTTTTCAGTACTGGTTTCAGTGTGCTGAACTATTTCGGGCATTCTTCCAATTCTTCTTTGGCCTATAACCTGAATGATCCTACCTCTTATAACAATCCGGGTAAATATCCGGTGTTTTATCTGAATGGGTGTGATGCGGGCGACTTCTTTGTTTATGACCCGCTGCGGCTTTCTACGAATAAAACAATTTCGGAGAGCTGGGTACTGGCTCCCGAGCGAGGTGCGATCGCATGCGTTGCTGCGACGCATTTCGGCATCGTGAACTATCTGAATATCCTGCTGAACTGGCAATATTCTTTGATGTCGGGTGCGGATTATAATAAGCCTATCGGGGTATTGGAAAAAGACGCGCTTCAGGATCTGATGAATTCAGCGCCAACCGATTTTTTTGCCCGGCAGCATGCGGAACAGATGTCGACGAACGGTGATCCGTTTTTGAAGCTGAATGAAGAGGCATTACCGGATTACGATATCGAGGCGTCCCAGGTGGAGATCAATCCTAGTTTTATTGCCGTAAGCAACAATAGTTTTACGGTGAATGCGAAATTTTACAATCTTGGGAGGGCTACGCGTGATTCGATCTCGATCCTTATTTTGCGGCAATATCCGAATGGTTCTACAACGACCTTGCTTAAGAAGCGCATTCCGGGGATATTATACGCGGATTCGGTCCAATTGACGGTGCCGATAGTCGCGACGCGGGATCTTGGAACGAACAGCATTACCGTGACGGTGAATTCGGATAATGATGTAACGGAGATCACGAGGGCTAATAATTCGGTGACAAGCACCTTTGTGATCTATCAGAATGAAGCCACGCCGACGTATCCGTATAATTATTCAATTATCAATACGCCCACGTCAAAGCTTTATGCTTCCACGGCGAGTCCGCTGTTGCCGATGCAACAATATGTGATGCAGATCGACACGACGATGAAATTCAATTCAAGCCTGCTTGTGACGAAGATGGTTACTTCGGTAGGCGGCGAGCTTGAATTCGATCCCGGCATCAGTTTTATGGACAGCGTGGTATATTATTGGCGAGTGGGGGTGGCGCCGACGACGCCCGGGGGGGCATATACGTGGAATACCTCATCCTTTGTATATATCGATCCGGCGCATGGTGGTGTCGGTTATAATCAATCGCATTATTTTCAGCATACAGCGTCCACGACGACGAATATTCTGTTGGATTCGGTAAGCCGGAGATGGAAGTTTCAGAATTTGCTGGACAATCTCTTCATCCGGAATACGACTTTTCCTGTAGGGGCAGGGGCATCCTCGGATGCGGGATTTACTACAGCGGTCAACGGGGGCGCCTACAATGTCGGACCAGGTTGTTATTATGACGAGATCATCTTTAACGTATATGATTCTACGACGTTCCGGCCCTGGCAGAATGTGTACTCCGGCGGTTCGGGGTTGTATAACAGCCTTTCGTCGACCTGCGGTTTGCAGCGTCAGTACAATTTCGAATATGCATTGTCGACCGTGGCGGGGCGGAAGAATGCCATCGATTTCCTGAATATGCTACCTGCAGGGGCTTTTGTGGAAATCCGAAACAACGTCAACCCGGACAGTGCGAGCAATACATATGTGGATAAATGGCAGGCGGATACCGCGCTCTATGGATCGGGCAATTCACTGGCTGCTATTTTCGAAAGCGCTGGCGTCACGGTTATCGATTCATTTACGCGGCCGAGGGCGTTTGCGGCGGTGTATCAGAAAGGGGTGAGTTCGTTTCACGCAGTGCAGGCGATCACGAACAATACCCTGGATGCCATAGGTCTCAATGTAGACTGTACGACGCCTGATACGACGGGATCGATTACTTCCCCCGTATTCGGGCCTGCGAAAAAATGGAGCAAGTTGCATTGGCGAGTTGCCAATGTGCCCTATCCGCACACAGATTCCACAATTCTACAGGTTTTCGGCATAGATACTTCCGGAAACAAGACGCTTTTATATACCGTACCTTCCTCTACGCAGGATTTTGATATTTCTTCCATTAGTGCATTCCAGTATCCCCTGGTGCAGCTGAACCTGGTCAGCAAGGATACCAAGCATGGCACTCCTTTCCAACTAGGTTCCTGGCGAATCGAGGATGTGCCGTCGCCGGAGGGGGCTATTGCGCCGAATATCCTGCTGAAGGGAGCCGATACGCTGTCAATCGGTCAGCCACTGGATTTCGCCATCGCTTTCAAGAATATTAGCCCTTATTCCTTTGACAGTATGGCTTTGAAGTTGGATGTAGTGGATGCCAGCAATATTACACATCCTTATCTGCTTCCGAAGAGGAAGCCGCTGATCAGCGGCGACACGATTTCCTTTGACTATTTGATCGACACTAAGAGTCTCGCGGGCGCCAATACCCTTTATTTGAACTTCAACCCCAACGGTATTCAGCCTGAGCAGTATCTCTTTAATAACTTTATCTATAAGCCTTTCTTTGTGAAGTCGGACATCCGGAATCCGACGTTGGACGTGACCTTCGATAACGTACATATTCTCAACGAGGACATTGTATCGGCCAGACCGCATATCCAGATAAGGCTGGAGAGCCAGTCCCAGTATCTGCTGCTGACGGATACTTCGCTGGTCTCCGTACAGATCCAGTACCCAGATGGATCCGTGCATAACTATAAATTCAATACCGACACGTTGAGGTTCACGCCGGCGACGGGCGGCGGCAATAATGTGGCGATCGTGGACTTTACGCCGGCATTTACCACGCAATTCAATCCGCAGGGCGACGTATATACGCTGATCGTCTCCGGCAAAGATGCGCAGGGCAGTACAGCCGGTGGTACTCCGTACCGGGTGGCCTTCAAGGTGATCAATAAGCCGATGATCTCAAATATGCTGAACTATCCCAATCCGTTTACTACCTCTACAGCATTCGTGTTTACGATCACCGGCAGCGAAGTGCCGCAGAATATCAAAATTCAAATCCTGACGATCACGGGCAAAGTGGTGCGTGAGATCACTAAGGAAGAGCTAGGGCCGCTGCATATCGGAACCAATATTACCGAATACAAGTGGAATGGGACGGATATGTACGGGCAACGGCTGGCCAATGGGGTATATTTGTATCATGTGGTGACGAACCTGAATGGAAAGTCGCTTTCCAAGTATACCGGTTCGGGTGATAATACCGATAAGTACTTCAATAACGGGTATGGGAAGATGTACCTGATGGGTCACTAGGTATATTGAAGCAAAGAGAAGCGATGGCGGCGACCAGGATGCCCAGGTTAATCCATAGAGCAGCCCTGATGGGCTGCGGGTCAAATGTATATTCGACAAGGTGGCGCCCCGAAGGGATGGGAATCGTTATGAATGTCCCGAAGCCGGTGAAGTGTGGCACCGGCCGGCCGTCGAGTTTAATTTTCCAATAAGGATAGTCATTTTGCAGGTAGGTGAGATAATGAAAGCGATCATTGTTCACCGATGCCGCCAATTTGTCCGGGCAGAACCGGATGACCCGGATGGAGGAACTGTCGA
>DASZOW010000011.1:0-2499 GCA_035550615.1 Puia sp. | reverse complement strand
AACCGGTGCCGATATATCCCTTTCCCTGCACGCTGAAGCCTACCGCATCATAACGCGGGCCGCCGATATAATCCGCCTTTTTCGTCCACACATTCGCCGCGGGATCATACTGCCAGAAATCGTTGTACACGCTATAGCTGTCCCAACCCGTGCCCACATACCCATAATTGCCGATGCTGAAGCCCACTGCGTTGCTCCTGGGCGCACCGGGAAACGCCTGGATCTGTGTCCAGCCGCTGTCTACACAAAATGTCCAGAAATCCGCCAGCCTGCCCGGCTGCGAGATGGTTTCATTGTATCCTAAACCAACATAAGCGTGATCGCCAATGACAAAACAAACGGCATTGGCCCGCGGATACGCATTGATAGCCGCCGCCTGCAGCCAGTTACCCAGCTGCGTGTCGGAGATCCCGGCCGGCTTACAGGAATAGGCTACGATCAGACAAACGGCGATCACTGATAAGCAAAAGGCAGTAGAAGGAGATTTCATGTTAGAGGTTTTATTTCTTCTACTAGAGTTCGGATTGACGTCCCCCGATGCCCGGCTGTTGTTAATATTTTCTTTAAGAAAACTTTAATCCGTGTTAAGAGCGCAATGCGCACGGATCGACGCCGGAATGGCGTGAAAATTGCTCAGACATGGTATGCACGTAAAACGAGTTCTCTTGTTCCTGTCGATGCTGGCACAGATTTATACCGTATCCGCCTTTGGCACTGGGACCATGCCGGCGCGTGGCGGCGACTCCACATTCCCCACTACCGCTATTCCCGCGCGGCCTTTCCCACAGCATAGCGCTTACCAGGGTAAGGCCATCCTGCCTAACCAGCTCAGCCGCGAGGCCATGGACGACAGTGTGCGCTCCTTCTATCTTCAATGGAAAAAACATTATATCCTCGACGGTTGCAAAGAAGGCGAGAAATATGTCTGGTTCGAAGGCACCAAAGGCAATAATATCTGCGTCTCCGAGGGTCAGGGCTATGGCATGATGATCGTAGCGCTCATGGCCGGATTCGACTCCACGGCGCAGGAAACATACGACTGTCTTTACCGCTACTATCGTTCCCATCCCAGCACTACCAGCCCCGATCTCATGGCATGGATGCAGACCAGGTATTGCCGCAGCGTGGATGGCGGGACGGCAACGGACGGGGACATGGATATCGCGTATTCGCTGCTGCTTGCCGACGCGCAATGGGGCAGACATAGCAATATCCCCTACCGCCAGAAAGCGCTCGAGATGATCACCGCCATCAAAAGGGAAGAGATCAACCCCCTTACGTATATCGTCATGGAAGCAAACGAAGAAACTCCCAGGAGCAAAGATTTTTATGACATGCGCTCCTCCGATTTCATGCCGGATCATATCCGGGCCTTCCGGCAGGCGACAGGCGACCCGGCATGGGATAGCGTGCTCAATAATAATTATGAGGTATTCCATTACCTGCAGGACACTTACAGTCCGGACGCCGGGCTCGTACCTGATTTCATAAAACATATCCATCTCCGGGCCAATGACTCGGTGGCAGAACAGGTCTCAGCCGTTCCCGCCCAACCCAACTACCTGGAATCGAAATATGATGGCGTATACAATTTCAACGCCTGCCGTGTTCCGTGGCGGATCGCCGCGGATTATCTCGTCTCGGGCGACCAGCGCGCCGCAGGCTTTCTGGCCCGTATCAATCCCTGGATCCGCAGCACCACCAAGGGGAACCCCGACAATATCTCCGCCGGCTATAATCTCTCGGGGGAAGATCTGCCCCACCGGTACTTCGAGGCGCTTTGTTTTATCTGCCCCTTTGCCGTAGCCGCCATGGCCAGCCCGGATAATCAACAATGGCTGAACAAGCTATGGGACTATATCACGCAGTTTAAAATGAAGGATTTCGATTACTACGACAACAGCATAAAAATGATCGATCTGATCATCCTCTCCGGCAACTACTGGGCGCCGCCTCCCTTGGATGCGGATAATGGCAGCGACGTCCGCTCCTCCTCTCGCCGCTCCAACCAGGCGCGTTAATGCGATGCCGCGGCCTTTGCGCTGGGCGCCGGCTCACCGGTATTCAGCTCCATGCCGTCCCGGACTTCTTCGCTGGCGACCTTGACCAGCTCATCGCCTTCTTTGAGGCTATCGCTGTAGATCTCGACGCGGCCGCCTTCCGCCCGACCCTGCCGGACCTTTATCCACTCGGCCTTATGATCGGCACCTACACGCACCACAAAGACCTCTTCCGTACCATTGACGACGGCCGACGCCGGCGCCAGGAACGTGCTGTCCCTGCCGGGTAGCGGCAGCTCCACCTCGGCGACCATCCCCGGCAACAGCGTCTTATCATTACTATACACATCCATTTCCGTTCTTTCCGCACGCAAGTGGTTATCCAGCGCACCCGCCAGCCGCCGCACCTGTGCGGTGAACTTCCGGTTCGGCAAAGCTCTTACGCTGAACTGCACTTTGTCGTTGTCGGTCAAAAAACCGGTATACGCCTCGGGAACGG
>DASZOW010000010.1:0-2393 GCA_035550615.1 Puia sp. | reverse complement strand
GTCATCGCCGGCATGGAAAACATCGCCACCAGCGAGGGCTATAACCTGATCATCAGCCAGTCATCGGAATCCGTTGACAAAGAAAAAGCCAACACGATTACCTTATTTAATAACCGGGTGGACGGGCTGCTGGTTTCCCTGGCTTACGACACGGATTCCATGGCGCACTTCGAACCCTTTCTGAAAAAGAAGATCCCCGTGATCTTCTTCGACCGTACCGCCGACCTGCCCGACAGCACGTGCATCCGGATCAACAACCAGAAGGCGGCCTACGAAGCCACCACCCATCTCATCAGCCAGGGCCGCCGCCGCATCGTCCATATCACCGCCCCGCCAAAACGCAACGTCTATATCGACCGTCTCCAGGGCTATAAACAGGCGCTCAAGGATCAACGCATCGCCTTCCGGGAAGAATATGTCATCGTAGGCAATCTCAGCCAGGAAGCGGGCGCCGATGCTGCGACCCGCATCGGCCTCCTGAAGTCTAAGCCGGATGCCGTCTTCGTAGCTAACGACAACTGCGCCGTAGGCTGCATGATCGCACTGAAACAGATGGGCGTGCGCATCCCGGAAGACATCGCCTTCGTAGGCTTCAACAATGATCCGGTCTGCATCGTCATCGAACCTAATCTAACCACCATCAACTATCCTGGCTACGAAATGGGCCAGGTGGCCGCCCGCAATCTCATCGATCATCTCAACGGCGCCACCAACATCCACTCCACCAACACCATTATTCTCCGCTCCGACCTCATTCTTCGTGACTCTTCACTAGCGCCGAAACCCTAACTTTACTTTATAAATGAAACCAACCTCTATATCAAAACGGATAGCCATCGTCACCGGTGGCGGCTCCGGCATCGGCCTCGCCATCGCAGAGAAATTCATACAAGCAGACATCCTGACAATCATTATTGGCCGCGACCAGAAGAAATTGACCGCCGCGGCTAAGAAACTGGGCGAACTCTGCCAAACCGCCTGTCAGGACCTCGACGATCTCGAAGCCATCCCCGGCCTCATCGACCAGCTCGTCCATCGCTATGGACATATCGACATCCTCGTCAACAACGCCGGCATCAATATGAAGAAGGAATTCACCGAGGTCACGGATCAGGACTTCGAACGCATCCTTCTCACCAACCTGCGGTCCGTGTTTACGATGAGCCGCGAGGCGGTTCGCGTGATGCTTCCCCGCGGCAAAGGGCATATCATCAACATCAGCTCCATGGCTGCACAATACGGCATTCCCAAAGTGATCGCTTATACCGCTTCCAAATCCGCGGTGGAAGGAATGACCAAGGCCATGGCCGTCGAGCTCTCCCCCAAAGGCATCCTCGTGAACTGTATCGCACCAGGATTCATCGCCACCGATATGAGCTCAAAAGCATTGAACGGCGACGCGGAACGTAAACAAAAGGTTTTTTCGCGCACCCCATTGGGGCGTATGGGCGAACCCGCCGACATCGGCGACGCGGCCCTCTTCCTGGCTTCCGACCAGGCCAAATATATCACCGGTGTCGTGCTGCCCATAGACGGTGGAAATTCCATCGGGTTTTAATCGATTCTTTTCCCTATATTTATGTTCAACGTATCAACCATCCTTGCGTCAGGCTTGGGATGCTCCATTCAAAACGACTGCTTGTTCCGGTATGAAACACTACCGTATTGATTTTTTGTCCTATGTCCAGGTCGAAATGCTCGGCAAAATTGGCTAACTTTCCGGCCTTATGAGCCGCTTCATTAAGTTCGTTCGACAAACGACCGCTATCATCGCTACCACTTTCTTTTTCTTCGCCACCGCAACTGCCCAATCATATCCCTTTCGTAATGCGGCCCTGCCAACGGTCCAACGCGTAGACGACCTGCTGTCCCGCCTGACGCTCGAAGAAAAGGTCGGCCTGCTCGGTTACCGAAGCAAAGCCGTGGACCGCCTTTCCATCCCTGCCTATAACTGGTGGAACGAAGCGCTGCATGGCGTAGCCCGTGCCGGCGAGGCCACCGTATTCCCGCAAGCCATCGGCATAGCCGCGACGTTTGACAACGCCCTGCTGCAAAAGGCTGCCGACGCGATCTCTACCGAGGCCCGCGCTAAATATAATCTGGCCACCGCCGCCGGCAGAAGAGAACAGTATATGGGCCTTACCTTCTGGTCGCCCAATATCAACATCTTCCGCGATCCGCGCTGGGGACGGGGCCAGGAGACCTATGGCGAAGATCCCTATCTCACCGCTACCATGGGCTCGGCATTCGTCCGCGGCCTCCAGGGCAACGACCCGCACTATCTCAAAGCCTCCGCCTGCGCCAAACATTTCGTGGTGCACAGCGGGCCGGAATACGACCGCCATACCTTCAACGCGATCGTCGATCAAAAAGACCTGCGCGAGACTTATCTG
>DASZOW010000009.1:0-3756 GCA_035550615.1 Puia sp. | reverse complement strand
AGAAAAGGATACCATGGGAGAAGTCAAGGTTCCCGTGGACGCTTATTATGGAGCTCAGACTCAGCGCAGCGTAGAAAACTTCCCCATCGCCCAGGACATCAATAAAATGCCGAAAGAGATCATCCGCGCATTTGCCTATCTCAAAAAGGCCGCAGCGCTTACCAACCTCGACGCCGGCGTCCTGCCGAAAGAGAAATCCGACCTCATCGGCAAAGTCTGCGACGAGATCCTCGCCGGTTCTCTCGACGCCTATTTCCCTCTCGTAGTCTGGCAGACCGGCAGCGGCACCCAGAGTAATATGAATGTCAACGAGGTCATCGCCTATCGCGGCCACGTCCTCCACGGCGGCAAACTCACGGACAAGGACAAATTTCTGCATCCCAATGACGACGTCAACAAATCCCAGTCGTCCAACGATACGTTCCCAACGGCCATGCATATCGCCGCATACAAGATCCTGCTCGAGACCACCATTCCCGGCATCGAGGCGCTGCGCGACACCCTCGCCGCCAAGAGCAAAAAATTTATGAAGGTCGTCAAGATCGGGCGCACCCACTTTATGGACGCTACTCCCCTGACCGTAGGACAGGAATTCAGCGGCTATGCATCGCAGCTCGACCACGGCCTCAAAGCCATCCGCAATACCCTCGCCCATCTTTCCGAGCTCGCGCTGGGCGGCACCGCAGTCGGCACCGGTATTAACACCCCGCCCAATTACTCCGAGAACGTCGCCAAACATATCGCCAAACTCACCGGCCTGCCCTTTGTCACCGCAGCCAACAAGTTCGAGGCCCTCGCCGCACACGACGCCATCGTAGAAGCCCATGGCGCCCTCAAGACAGTCGCCGTCAGTCTCATGAAGATCGCCAACGATATCCGCATGCTGTCCTCGGGCCCTCGCAGCGGCATCGGCGAGCTCCATATCCCCGACAACGAGCCCGGCTCCTCGATCATGCCCGGCAAGGTAAACCCCACCCAGTGCGAAGCCCTCACCATGATCGCCGCACAGGTGCTCGGCAATGACGTCGCCATCAATATCGGCGGCGCCACGGGCCACTTCGAGCTCAACGTCTTCAAACCCGTGATCATCTATAACTTCCTGCATAGCGCCCGGCTCATCGGGGACGGCTGCCAGAGCTTCAACGACAAATGCGCCAAAGGTATCGAGCCCATCGAAGCCAATATTAAAAAGCATGTCGACAACTCCCTGATGCTCGTCACCGCGCTCAATACGAAGATCGGCTACTACAAAGCCGCCGAGATCGCCCAGAAAGCGCACAAAGAACATACCACGCTCAAGGAGATGGCCGTCAAGTTGGGTTACCTCACCCCCGAACAGTTCGACGAGTGGGTCCGTCCCGAAAACATGGTTGGAAAATTAGATTAGGGTTGCACCATCGCAAATACCTACCAGCCGGCGTAGTGATCAATTCTTCTGAACCTTGGCCGTCTGCGCCGATCCATCCGCATTCCGGAAGACCAGCACATAGATCCCGGCAGGATACCTGCTCAGATCGATGCTTGCACCGGAACGGAAACCGGAAACCAGTTCCACCACCTTGCCATCGATAGTCAGGATCTCGGCAGATTTGATCTTAGCCGATCCGGTGGTTACGGTCACATGGTCCCTCGTGGGGTTGGGGAAAAAGTTCAGCGCCGCGGCGCCCGGCTGTGAAAAATACAGCTCCTGTACCTGCGTGTAGCTGTAGGAACCGTCCAGATCCACTTCCGCGATCCGGTAGAAATTATTTCCGGCCGCCGGGTTGTATTGAATATAACTGTAGTTGGTAGGAGTACCGCTGTTGCCTGCCGCCTTTACCGTGCCGATGTCCTGCCAGCTCGTTCCATCCTGGCTGTATTCCACGATAAAATGATCCGTGTTCTGCTCCGAAGCCGTGGTCCATTGCAACATCGCGGAATTGCCCTTGGCGGTCGCCGTGAAATCGCTGAACTTCACCGGCAGCACAAACATCGAAGTCTCCTCGCTCACCCCGATCAGCCAGGCATCACCCATATGCATGTTGTTGCCCGACCATTTGGATTCGCCGCCATCGCCACGCATACAAACATTGAACACCAATTGCGTGATATTGATTCCGGACACCAGCACGGAACCCGAGGCCGCACCCGAGCCCGTAGTGCTCGTAGGATGGTTCGCAGAGTTCAGGATAGAAGTAGAAGTTACATTCAGTTCGCTGGAACCCGACAGCTTGCTCAGCGTTACATCGGTAGTCAGCAGATCCAGCTCGGTAGAGAAGCCGAGGTTCTGATAGAAACCGCCCATACCCGTGAAATGGAGCACCGGGTTGATCACTGGATTGCTGAACGTTACCGTCAGTGTTGCCATCACATACCGGCCGGTGGTAGCAAGATTTTGATTATACAAGCCCATCACCGAAGTGAATAATTCCACACCATAGTTGCTCGTCAGCGAGATCCCCTTGCCGATCGTCGAAGGCAGCGAGCTGAAATCGCTCGAGGAGGGGTTACTGATAAAATTCATTTGATCATAGATCGCAGCCTTGCCGATCAAAGTGCCGGAATTATTGAGATTACCGCCAAACGAGACACCCGCACGGATGGCGCTCTGAGATGCCAATAGTGCATATCGCTGATTGCTGATCGTAAAAGTTACAGTAGTAGTAGGCGCAAAGGATGTGAAAGTATTACCGGTAGGATTGTCGGTATTATTCTCCCAGGTCACGTTTTGCGAACCGATGCTCGAACCATTGCCGGTAGGTCCTGCACCGCTGGCAAACTCCAATGCCGGCTGCGCCAGGAGCAGATGTCCCGACAACACGCTGATAACCAGCAAGATACTGGGTTTAGGGTGCGTTTTCATGATACGGATTTTCTTGCTGCACGCCCCGATCTCTCGGGAATAGGGTTTAACTCAAGCACAAAATACTATCCGATTCCAGGTATTCCTACTCCTAAACCGTCGGTTTAATCCGAAAAACGACACAAGCTCTTATAATCAGGTAGATACAAACACTTATCATCATAAAATAATCTTCCGACCCGCCCCTTTTCCCGGCACAGGCCCCTAAAAAGCCCGGTAGTAATCTCCCTGTGGATTTTGCACCACGTATTAAAAGCCGCAGGCCCTGGCATAGCATTATTACGTATGCCTGAAACAACCGCCATGTCAGCAACATTAATAGATACCGTCAGATCCGCCTTTACCGCAGAAACCTTTTCCAAGGCCGCCGTACTGCTGGGCGAATCCGAAGACAATCTCCAACGCGCCGTACACGCCGCGATCCCCCTGGTGCTTATCGACATCCTTCGCAAGACACATTATCCCGAATCCACCACCAGGGTATGGGAGCTGTCGAGAAAGGCCACTACCGGCGATTTCTTTGGCGAGATGCATGAGCTCAATGTCAACCCCGGCGGTCTGGTACCCGGCAGTCATTTATATCAAAAAGGAATGGATTATGCCAGGGCCCTGCTCAACCCCCGTTTCGATCCGGTGGTCGCGGAGGTCAGTCGTTATGCCGGCATCAGCCTGCCGTCCGCCGGCTTTATCACCGGCCTGGTGAGCTTTGCAACGCTCGATGCCATCGGCCGGCATATTTCGATGCATAATGCAGATCGCGGCGCCCTCTCCCTTTGGCTCAAGGCCCAGGCCGAAAGTATCCGCCCTGCTACTCCCACCGACCTCGGGGTAAGGACAGCCCTTGCCTTGCGGCACTATCCCTGGGACGCGCCCCCAAAACGATCCCGCCACACGGCCCTATATGTCATATTGCT
>DASZOW010000008.1:0-11367 GCA_035550615.1 Puia sp. | reverse complement strand
AGGGTGATGAGGGGACGGGGAGTTCTACCGGGGAGCGGTCATAGGCGGGCAAAAAAAAGCCCTAGCGGAAGCCAGGGCTCTTAGCAGGTAGTTCATGGTTACTGCACATCAAGCAGATGTATATCAAAAATCAGGATGGATGAAGCCGGTATTGTTGTTCCGTTTGTCATAGAGATGGGTTGTGGACCGTAGCCGAGGGAAGGTGGTATATAGAGCCAGATGCTTCCGCCGTTTTTGATCAGGGGTACGCCTAATTGCCAGCCATCGATAAGGTTAGAGAGTTGTGTGGTAAAGCTGTTTTCCTGGTCGAATAAGGTTCCGTTTGTCAAATGTCCGGAATAAGCTACTTTGATCGTTGAACATTCGCCGGGAGGGGGCCCGGCGCCGGAATTGTCGATCTTGTAATAAAATCCTCTAGCATTTAGATTGGCTACGACCCCGACGGAATCCAGGTAGTGTTTTACGGATGTTTGTTCGCTTACGGGGGCTATGACCCCATCGTCCTTATAACTGCAACTTTTCTTGGTGCACCCACATAAGCAACAGACAATCAACCCGAGACACCACGATAGTTTCGTCATTATTTTAATCGCGTATATAGGCTCTGTAAATTAGACAACCCCTTATCGAGGATTGCTGCAAGGAAATTAAAAAAACTTCAAAAAATTTTAATTTTCCGGGTTTGGGTGCAGTCTATCACCTTCTGCGGTTTCTTTTTTGGTGTATCAGCATAGCCCGCATGAGTCTTTTGGTTGCTGTTTGTTCCCTGAGGGATTTGTTCATGAGTTCTTCAAGGTGATCATATTCCCCTTTGGCTTCCTCTGTTTCGAGTCCCAGCTCTTTTGGATACGCTTCCTTGATCCAGTTGGTGTAGCGGTAAAGCAATTTGAGATTATGGGTTTTTCCTTCCAAGGGATCGTTGTAAAAACGGGTGATCGTGGATTTATCTATTCTTTTGCCATTTTCAGCGAGCCTATCGCTAATATCGTCGCGACTGATCCGTTGCGCTTTCAACTGATCGATGATTCCCTTAAATTCTTGATGGGCCTTTGCGGTATTGTGATATTCCGGAAGATCCAAGGAAAAAAATAGAAAAAAAGTTTTAGAATTGATTTATTTGATGTATTTTTGATTCGAATTGCGGTCTTACACGGCTGCAAACACGTAAATCGCTGAAAGTCAGCATTTGTGTACTTGTGCCTTTATCTACATGAGGTGCAATAATAGCATTTTTATATTCAGTTCACATTAAATTTTGGACCTGTAGCTGGGCTCGAATAGGTGTATATTTGGGCTCCAACCTTACAGTGTCCGAGCAAACGCATCAAACATGACGCAGGAACAGATTAGAAAGCAGATCGAGGCGCTTCACGCAGTTGCCGCTATGCATAAGACCCCAGAGGACAGCAGGCAATGGCTGAAAGAGTTGGGTCTCCTCAAGGCGCCTCTGAAGAAGAAGGCGAAGACGAAGAAAAAATAATATTTAAACTTTTTGTCGTGTCATTTAATCAACCCTACCAGGTGATTGGGTTCCATAGTTGTGACCGCGAGGTTGGATTGCGGATCGTCAGCGGGAGGGATCATTTGATGCCCAGTAACAACAAATGGGACTGGCTAGGCCCGGGCATTTATTTTTGGGAGGATAATCCTTTCCGTGCTTTGGACTACGCTGTGGATTGTGCAAAGAAAAAGCAAAAGTTCAACGGCGAGATAAAAACGCCTTTTGTGATCGGCGCTATCATTGAACTGGGCAATTGTCTAAATCTTGTGGAGCCCAATGCTACTCATATCATAAAGCTAGCGCATAAGTTGGTAAAAGACGAATATGGAAGTGCAGGGAAAAAAATGCCGGTGAACAATGGGGCCAATCGTAGTCTAGACTGTGCCGTCATTAGACAAGTGCATTTAACAAATTCCAAATATGGAATTACACCGTACGACACAATTCGGTGTCCTTTTCATGAAGGGGAAGCGATTTATGAGCAGGCAAATTTTACCTCGGGATTGCATATCGAGATATGTGTGGTCGATCCGGCTATGATAAAGGGCTATTTTCTGCCGCAGCCGCTGGAGAACTTCAATCCCTGGCTGCATGAGGATTTTCACCGGTAAAAACATATTACCTTTGCAAAAATAATTGTCTTGCCGCACGAAAGTATCTCTGTCTTCGACATGTTCAAGATCGGGGTTGGTCCGTCCAGCTCGCATACGCTTGGACCCTGGCGCGCCGCGCAACGTTTCACTGATTCGTTGGTCGCCCGACATGGGCTTTGGGAGCAGCAAGGGGTTGCAGGCCAACGTGGGCTTGAGGGGCTCCGGTCGGTGACTGTGATGCTCTATGGCTCGCTGGCTAAGACGGGAAAGGGGCATGGTACCGATGTTGCTATTCAGCTGGGGCTGGCGGGAGAGGACCCCGTGACCTTTGATCCGGGGAATATCGATGCGGCTATCGCGGAGATTGCGGCAAAGAAGAAATTGGCTATACGGGGAAGCCAGGTCATCGATTTCGATCCGGCGGTCCAGATCGTCTTTCTCTATTCGGAGACGTTGCCGTATCATCCCAATGCCATGACGTTTACCGCGGAATGGGCGGACGGTCATCAGATGGCCGAGACCTGGTATTCCATCGGCGGAGGTTTTGTGAAGAAGGAAGGAGAGGTGAGTGGTCCGGGGTCGGCCGTGCAGCTGCCATTTCCGATCGACACGAATAATGACTTGTTGCATTGGTGCCGGATGACCGGACTTTCGATCAGCGAAGTGGTCATGGAGAATGAGGCGGCGTGGCGGCCGGAAGCGGAGACGCGTGCCGGTGTGAACCGCATTTGGACGGTGATGCGCGACTGTATCTACCGGGGATGTCATGCGGAAGGGATGTTGCCGGGAGGGTTGCACGTACAACGACGTGCGGCGGCGCTCAACCGGCGGCTTATCGGCGGGCGTACATATACCGATTTCGATGGTTGGGTGGAGGCTATCCGCGCGGGGGGTAACGGGTTCAAATATACGCTCGACTGGGTCAGCTGTTTTGCGCTTGCCGTGAACGAAGAAAATGCGTCGTTCGGTCGCGTGGTCACGGCGCCCACCAATGGGGCGGCGGGGGTGATCCCGGCGGTGTTACAATATTTTGTGATTTTCAACGATGGGTTTACGGAGGAGAAGATCTACCGATTCATCCTCACGGCCTCCGAGATCGGCAGTATCTTCAAGAAGGGGGCCACGATCTCTGCGGCTATGGGCGGCTGTCAGGCAGAGATCGGTGTGAGCTCCGCGATGGCTGCCGCCGCGCTTACCGAGTCGATGGGTGGTAATCAACGGCAGGCTATGATGGCTGCGGAGATCGCCATGGAGCATCACCTGGGCCTCACGTGCGATCCTATCGGCGGGTTGGTCCAGATCCCTTGTATCGAGCGCAATACTATGGGGGCCATCAAGGCCATCACGGCATCGCAGCTGGCGCTTCAAAGCACACCGGATTTTGCCAAGGTGTCGCTGGACGCGGTCATTCAAACGATGTGGCATACCGCACAGGATATGAACAGCAAATACAAGGAGACGTCCGACGGCGGGCTCGCGGTACAGATCCCATTGGGGTTGAGCGAATGCTGAGCGGACACACCGTGTATCGAAAGCGGACAAGCATCCGGCACTGATGGGAGGTAAGTGGTTATCGTGCAGATTGTTATGAATCCGGCATTGGATTGGCTGGCAGTGGATAATCAATCTTCGCGTATGTTCCGGAACTATTTATTAACTGCCTGGCGGAATCTTGTCCGCAACAAAGCCTTTAGCCTACTCAATATCGTCGGTCTTAGCATCGGGATGTCGGTGGCGCTGCTGATCGGGCTTTGGGTCCGTTATCAATATTCTTTTGACCGGTTCTTTCCGACCTTCGACCGGATCTACCAGGCGCATCTCCGTTATACCCGCAATGGTCAGCGGCACCAGATGTCCTCTACCGCAATACCCTTGTCGGCGGCGCTGAAACACGATATCCCGGGGATCGAATATGCCGCGCATACGGACTTTATGAATGGGCATGGGCTTGTCGCCGGCAACAACAAGGTGTTTCTTTCCGGCGCCATGGCGGACGGGGATTTTTTCAAGATCTTTCCGTGTCCGATCGTCAAAGGGACCCTCCCCGATCTACAGCGCAACATTTATTCCATGGTCGTCACAGAATCCACGGCGAAGGCGCTTTTTGGCGATAAGGACCCGATAGGGCAACCCGTACGGATAGACGATAATCACGACATGGTCGTAACGGCAGTGATCCGCGATCTGCCGGCCAACTCGACGGAGGCATTCGATTTTGTCGTTCCATTTCAATATAAGGTAGAGACCGACAGCATGGTCGCCAGATCGGTGAACAACTGGAACAACAATTCTTTCCAAACATTCGTGACCTTGAAGCCGGGGGTCTCGTACGCGCAGCTGGAACCGCAGCTAAGAACCATCATGGACCGGTATGTCGCAGACAGCAAGCAATATAAAGAAGAAGTCTTTTTTCAGGCCATGAGGGACTGGCGTCTTTACAGCGATTTCAAAAACGGCTATGTCGACGGTGGATTTATCGAGTATGTGCGGTTGTTCAGCATTATCGGTGTGCTGGTGCTGCTTATCGCGTGTGTGAATTTCATGAATCTTTCCACGGCCCGTAGCGAGAAGCGGGCGCGCGAGGTCGGCGTGCGCAAGGCCATCGGTTCCCGACGTAAGGACCTCATCGTGCAGTTCCTGATCGAGTCGCTGGTTATCACGAGTGTCGCCGCCTGTTTTGCCCTGGTGCTCACGCAGCTTGCGCTGCCGTCCTTTAATCTGCTGACGAGCAGCGGCATCTCGGTTCCGTGGGGTAGCGGGATTTTCTGGGCGGCAATGGCAGGGTATGTGCTGATCACCGGTTTACTTGCCGGTAGCCGGCCGGCGTTTTATCTCTCCGGTTTTCAGCCGGTAAAGGTGCTGAAGGGTGTCGTGACGTCCGGGGCGACCTGGCCAAGAAAGGCCCTGGTCGTGTTGCAATTTACCTGTTCGGTGGCGCTGATCATCAGCACCTTCCTGATCTATCAGCAGGTGCAATATGCCAAAGACCGGCCGACGGGTTATAACTCGGACCGGTTGGTGATGACCGACGGCAGTCTCGATCTCAATCGCAACTATCCGGCCTTACGTGACGAGGTGATGCAGACCGGTCTTGTCAAATCCATGACCCGGAGTTCGAGTTTCGTTACCGGTCTATGGAACTGGTCTATTATCCAGGACTGGCCCGGAAGACAGCCGAATGAAAGTCTTTCCATGGCAACCGTCGAGATCGGCGAGGATTATTTCAAGACGATGGGGATGAAGCTGGCCGCAGGCAAGAATTTTACCGAGAACTATGCGGGGGACAGCAGCTCCGTAATTTTAAACGAAGCGGCGGTCAAGCAGATGCGGCTTAAGGACCCGGTGAACCAGATCATCACCTGGCATTTGACGCCGCACCGGGTGATCGGCGTTGTCAAAGACGCCCTGATGGGCTCGCCATTTTCCCCGCCGACTGCGACCTTGTTCGATTTTAAACCTGCCGATGCGCACAATATCACCTATCGGCTTTCCAAGACGGCTGGGCCTACGGCGATTGCCCGACTGGCGCCGATCTTCAATAAATACAATCCGGCCTTCCCTTTTCTATATCATTTTGTGGACGTGACCTACGCGGATAAATTCCGGCTGGAAGTGCTGGTAGGGAGGCTGTCGGCGCTTTTTGCGACGCTGGCCATATTTATCTCCTGTCTCGGACTTTTTGGGCTTGCGGCTTATACGGCCGAACAACGAACCAGGGAGATCGGCATCCGGAAGGTGTTGGGCGCGAGCGTTTCCCAGCTATGGTATTTGCTGTCGAAGGATTTTTTAGTGCTGGTGCTGGTGAGTTGTGTGGTGGCTTCGCCGCCGGCGTATTATTTTTTGCATCACTGGCTTTTGAAATACAGCTATCGAATCACCATCGGGCCGGGTGTTTTTTTAATAGCGGCGGGGATGGCGTTGGTGATCACGCTGGCGACGGTGAGCTTCCAGGCGATACGCGGCGCGATGGCGAACCCGACAAAGTCTCTGAGACCGGAATAAGCTAATTCAGCGTCGGGTCCTGCAGCAGCTCTTCGATGGGAATGTCTTTGTAGTTGCGGACCTCGTGATATAGCGTATCGCGTTCTACCGGCTCGCGGCCGACCTGGCGGATCAGGGCGACGAGCTGTGCGGTGCTGAGGCTGGGCGTTTGTTCTTCGCTTCCCGCCATGGAATAGATCTTTGTCGTATCGTCGATGGTGCCATCGAGATCGTTGACGCCGAATGCCAGGGTGAGCTGGGCGTTCTGCCGGCCGAGCATGGGCCAGTAGGCTTTGAGGTGCGGGAAATTGTCCATGAAGAGGCGGGCTACGGCATAGAGTTTCATGTCTTCGACGATCGTGGACTCGGCCACGTTGCTCATATCGTTGTCCCTGTTACGGAATTTTAGCGGTATAAAGGTGTTGAAGCCGCCGGTTTTGTCCTGCAGCTCGCGCAGCCGGTTCATGTGATCGATGCGATGGGCATAGGTTTCGATATGGCCATATAGCATGGTGGCATTGGTATGCATGCCCAGGCGGTGTGCCGCTTCGTGGATCTGCAGCCAGCCTTCGGCATCGACCTTGTCGGGGCAGATGACGTTCCTGACGTCGGGATGGAATATTTCCGCGCCGCCGCCGGGCATGGAATCGAGGCCCGCGGCATGCAGCCGTTTCATGCCTTCCTCTACGGTGAGCTTTGCCTTCCGGAACATGTAGTCGAGCTCTACGGCAGTGAATCCTTTGATATGGAGACCGGGGCGGTGGGCTTTGATCTTTTGCAGGACCTCGGCAAAGAACTCGAGATTCATCTTAGGGTGTACGCCGCCTACGATATGCACTTCCGTTACGGGTTTGCCGTCATAGCTTTTCACGATGTCGAGCATCTGCTGTTGGGTCATCTCCCAGCCCTCGTCGCGATGGGCATAGACGCGAGAATAGGAGCAGAAGTTGCAGGTGAACACACAGACGTTGGTGGGTTCGATATGGAAATTGCGGTTGAAATAGGTTTTGTCGCCGTGGAGCCTTTCCCGGACGTGGTTGGCGAGGGCGCCGAGGAAGGGGAGGCTGGCTTTTTCGAATAAGAGAAGGCCTTCTTCGGGGGTGATGCGTTGTTGGTTCAGGACCTTTTCGCCGATCGATGTTAGTTCCGGGGCTGCTGTTCTTAAGAGGGCTTCGATGCCCGTGCTGCTGGTTTCCATGGTACAAAATTAGGGATTGTGCGCTTACCATAAATTCTTTATCTTCCCGGCATATTGCATATATAAAATTCAACAAGTGATGATGAAGTTCCGCCTGACCGTCATGAATTTCCTGGAATTTTTTGTGTGGGGTTCGTGGCTGATATCGTTGGGCGGGTATATGTTCAATGTGCTTGGTTTCAATGGCAAAGAGGTTGGCGGGGTGTATGGGACCATGGGTGTCGCGTCGATCTTTACGCCGGCGCTTTTTGGCATCGTGGCGGACCGCTGGATAAATGCGGAGCGGGTGCTGGGCATCTGCCACCTCCTCGGCGCCGTGCTGCTTATCTGGGCGTCGACGCTTCATCATTATGGACTGTTCTATCTCGCGATGTTGCTGAACTCGTGTTTTTTTATGCCGACGATCGCGCTGAACAATACCGTTTCCTATATTCTGCTGGAAAGAAAGGGTTTCGATGCGGTCAAGGATTTTCCGCCGATCCGAGTTTGGGGCACGATCGGGTTTATCTGCGCGATGTGGGTGGTAGATTTCTGCGGTTGGAAGCAGAGCCCGTTCCAGCTATATCTGAGCGCCGCTGCGGGCATTTTTCTGGGGCTGTATGCCTTTACGCTGCCCGCTTGTTTCCCGATCCGGACGGGGCCGAAGCCGACTCTTTTTTCCTCGCTGGGGCTGGATGCGTTTGTGCTGTTCAAGCGGCGGAAGATGCTCATATTTTTTATTTATTCCATGTTACTGGGTTTTGCGTTGCAGATATCGAATGCCTTTGCGGATGCGTTTATCAGCGATTTTGCGCATGTACCCCGGTATGCCCAGGCGTTTGGCGTGCGGCATTCCGTGTTGTTGATCTCCGTCTCGCAGATCTCGGAGACCTTATTTATATTAACGATCCCGTTCTTTTTACGGAAGTTCGGCATCAAGCGGGTGATCCTCATGAGCATTTTTGCGTGGGTGTTCCGGTTCGGACTTTTTGGATTCGGCAATCCCGGTGCGGGGCTGCCGCTTTTGCTGCTGTCGATGGTCGTTTATGGAATGGCCTTCGATTTCTTTAATATTTCCGGGTCGCTGTTTGTGGAGCGGGAGGCGGAGATCAAGATCCGGGCCAGCGCACAAGGGTTGTTTATGCTGATGACGAATGGGATAGGAGCTTATGTGGGGACGTTTCTTAGTGGCCGGGTCGTGGATTATTTTACGGTGGGGGGTGTCAGGGACTGGCAGAGTATCTGGTTGACCTTTGCGGCGTATGCGCTGGCGTTGGGGGTATCGTTTCCGCTGGTGTTCCGGTACCGGCACACGCAGATGGATGCGGCCGCGGGAGTTGTGCACCCGGGGTGAGGATTTTTTTCAAATTAGTAGATAATTAATCGATTATTAAGAATCGAACGCTTATTTGCAGGCTGATCATCGCACAGCTTGTATATGAAGACGATCTTACTGCTTTTTGTGTTTGTCCCGGTTTTTGTTTCGGCCCAGCTGGATCATTATGATGTGAGCTGGGATACGCCGGGTCCCAATTCTGCCGCTTCCATGCCGCTTGGCAATGGAGATATCGGACTCAATGTCTGGGTCGATCCCGGCGGCGATCTCCTATTTTACATCTCGAAGACAGATGCCTGGGGCCAGGAGAATGATCCCGGCGCCGATCCATGGTTGAAGCAGGGAGGGCTGCTGATGAAATTAGGCTTGGTGAGGGTGCATGTCGATGATGCCCAGATGTCGCCCTTCCGGCAGACGTTGCATTTGGCCGATGGCGAGATCCGCGTGCGGGAGGGGGCGCTTTCGTATCGCGTATGGGTGGATGCGAATCACCCGGTGATCCGGGTAGAGGTCAGCTCGCCGAAACCGGTGGATGCTACCGTTACGTTACACGACTGGCGGTTAGGGGCGGGCGATACGATCCTGGATACCCGAAGGGACCGTGTCACGTGGGTTCACCGGAATTTGCCTACGGATGACCCGCATGTGGCGGGGATTTGTTTTGGCGCGGCGATCGAAGGAAGGGGGATGATGCGCAGGGATGATTCGACGTTGGCGGGGAGGGGGAGCAAGCAGGAGATTGCGATACATGCGTTGACGGTTGACGGCGGGAAGGAGACGGTTATGCATGGGAACTGGCTTAGGCAGCTGGATCGGCAGATCGCGGCTACGGACCGGGTAGGACTGGAAGCAGCGCGTGCGGCTCACCGGCAATGGTGGAAGCAGTTTTGGGAACGCAGCTATATTTATTTACATGGCGATGCGGCGGCCGACAGCGTGACGCGGGGATACCTATTGCAACGTTTTGTTACCGCGTGTGCCGGGCGGGGCGCTTACCCGATCAAATTCAACGGGTCCATTTTTGTGGTCGATGCCGGGAAGCGGAATGCCGATTATCGCGGCTGGGGCGGGCAATACTGGTTTCAGAATACCCGGCCGATGTATTGGCCGCGGCTTGCGGCGGGCGATTTCGATCTGATGATGCCGTTATTCAAGATGTATCTCGGGATGTTGCCGGGGAACGAGGCGCTGGTACGGAAATACTATGGTCATGGCGGCGCTTATTTTCAGGAGACCAGTCCGTTCTGGGGCGGGTTGCCGTTTATGGGGCCCGGCGAGAAGGCCTTGTATACCCATCATTACTTCACACCGATCCTCGAGCTCAGCATGATGATGCTGGATTATTATGAGTATACCAAGGATGCGGGTTTTTTAAAGAAATATCTGTTGCCGGTGGCCGGTGCGGGGCTCGAGTTTTTCGACCGGCATTTTCCCCGGGATAGCGCGGGGCGGCTGTTGCTGGACCCCGACAATTCGATAGAGATGTACTGGAAGGTGCATGATCCGGCGCCGGATATTGCGGGACTGCATGCGGTGTTGCCGCGGATGCTGGGATTGCCGGTGGATGCGTCATTGAAGGCCCGGTGGAGGAAACTGTTGGCGATCCTGCCGCCGTTGCCGGTGGATTCGGGGAGGGGGGAAAAGGGGGGACCGGTGGATCCGGGGACGGGGGAAAAGGGGGGACCGGTGGATCCGGCCAGCGGGGAGCCGCGGCTTTTGCCGTATACCGGGCCGCAGACGGCGAAGGCGCATAATGAAGAGAACCCGGAGCTGTATGCGATATATCCTTTCCGCCTGTATGGGTTGGGGAAGCCCGATCTCGAGCTGGCGCGGCATAGTTTCGACATCCGAAAATGTCCGCAAAAGGGTTGCTGGTCGCAGGACCCGGTAGAGGCCGCGATGCTGGGGTATGCGGATCTCGCGAAGACCGATGTAGCGTATAGCCTTACCCGTAAGGACCCCGGATCGAAATTTCCCGCTTTCTGGGCGAAGGGGCATGACTATAATCCCGATGAGGACAATGGCGGGAACGGGGAGCTGGGTTTACAGAAGATGTTATTGCAGACCGATGGGAAAACGATCCGGCTATTGCCGGCCTGGCCGGCGGGTTGGGATGCCGATTTCAAACTGCATGCCCCGTACCGGACGACGGTCGAGGGGAAGGTGCGACATGGGCGGCTGGTCGAGCTGGTGGTGACGCCGGCGGAGCGGAGGAAGGATGTGGTGGTGTCGGGGTTGACGCGGTATGTCGATCCGATGATCGGTTCGGGCGGGCATGGGCATGTGTTTGTGGGGGCCAGCGTGCCTTTTGGGGCGGTTCAGGCGGGGCCGCAGAATATTCCCAAGGGTTGGGACTGGTGTTCGGGGTATCATTATTCCGACAGCCTGCTCATCGGGTTTTCGCAGCTGCATCTGAGCGGCACCGGCATCGGGGATCTCGGGGATGTGCTGGTGATGCCGTATACCGGGGCGGTCAATGGCAAGCCGCGGTCGTTTTTTTCGCATCGCAACGAGCGGTGCAGGCCGGGGTATTATTCCGTGCATCTCGACGACTATGATATCGATGTTCAACTGACGGCTTCGGAGCGGGTCGCATTTCACCGGTATAGTTTTCCCGATGGCGAGCCGGCGCATATACTTATCGACTTGAAGGACGGCATCAATGATCGCGCGACCGATACCCATATCGAGAAGGTCGATGAACATACGATCGAGGGATACCGGTTCTCGACGGGCTGGGCCAAGGATCAGCGAACTTATTTCGCCATCCGGTGTGATG
>DASZOW010000007.1:0-9140 GCA_035550615.1 Puia sp. | reverse complement strand
GAGGGCAGCCAGACGAGCCTCGCGTGTGCGTTATACCAGGGGCTGGGCGATGCAAATCTCCAGGAGACTGTCGATGCGCTGGTGGCGGCGGTCCACAAGAATGACGATCACTTGGACTGCGGGATACTTGGAACCAAATATCTTCTCCATGCCTTATCCGACAATGGCCGGGCGGACCTGGCCTATAAAATAGTCGACCAGCGTAGTTTTCCCGGTTGGGGATACTGGATCGGGCAGGGCGCTACCACGCTTTGGGAACAATGGAATGGGACCGAATCGCGGAATCACATCATGTTTGGCGATGTGAGCGCGTGGTTTTATGAGACGCTGGCGGGGATTGCGCCTGATGTGGAGCAACCGGGTTTCAAACGCATTATCTTTCACCCGTATTTTGCGCCTGAGCTAACCTGGGTAAAGGCGAACCATCAGAGTCCGTATGGCGAGATATCGGCGGAATGGAGCAGGAAGGCCGGCGCAGTTTATTACAAGATCGTTATTCCGGCCAATACGACAGGCGAGGTCATTCTCCCGGGTGAGAAGAAGATATCCATCGACGGTAAAAGCCCGTCGGCGAAAAAAATTATTTTGGGGTCAGGTATCTATACAATCAAGATAAAATGAAACATAGAGTTATCGGTCCTTTGGTTTTGATCTTGCTGCTGGGCCATGCAGGGTTGGTATCCGGGCAGGACGCCGTCGTCAGCCAGCCGGGTCATTCGCTGAAGCTTTTACGAAGTTCCGATGGCAAGCCCAGGAATATAATTTTTATCCTGACGGATGATCATCGATATGACGCGCTGGGGTTTTTGAAGAGCCAGCCGTTTATCAAGACACCCAACCTGGACCGTTTGGCCCAGGGCGGCGCGTATTTAAAAAATGCGTTCGTCACCACTTCCCTTTGTTCGCCATCGCGGGCTTCGATCCTTACCGGGCTGTATGCGCATAAACATAAGGTCGTCGATAATAACAACCCGGTGCCTGGCGACCTCGTCTTTTTCCCCCAGTATTTGCAGCAGATCGGCTATCAGACGGCGTTAGTCGGCAAATGGCATATGGGCGGAGATTTCGATGACCCGCAGCGGGGGTTCGACTATTGGGTATCCTTTAAGGGCCAGGGGTCGTATCTGCCCGAAAAGAATGGGTTGAACGTAAACGGAAAGCATGTGCCGCAGAAGGGATATATCACCGATGAGCTGACCGACTATGCCCTGGACTTCTTGAAGAACCGGGATAAGAAAAGGCCGTTCATGCTTTATTTGTCGCACAAGGCGGTGCATGCCGATTTTATCCCCGCCGAACGCAACAAAGGGATGTTCAAGGACTATCCGTTCCATCCGCCGCTCACCATGAAGAAAGGTACGCAGCAGGGCGCCCCGATGTGGGTTCAGAACCAGCGTAATTCCTGGCACGGAGTGGAATTCCCTTATCACAGCAGTCTCGATATCGGGGAATATTACCGGCGATATGCCGAGACGTTGTATGGGGTGGATGAATCGGTGGGCCGGATCATGGAGTACCTGAAAGAGCAGGGTTTATTAGAGTCGACCCTCATCATTTATATGGGTGACAATGGGTTCCAGTTCGGGGAGCATGGATTGATCGACAAAAGAACCGCGTATGAAGCATCCATGCGGGTGCCTATGCTGGCGTGGTGTCCTGATTTGATCAAACCCGGCACGGTGGTAAAGGAAGTCGTCGCCAATATCGACATCGCACCTACGCTGCTGGATGCGGCGGGTTTGCGGGCGCCGGGTTATATGGATGGGAAAAGTTTTCTGCCTTTGCTCGAAGGGAAAAAGGAACCGTGGCGGGACGGGTTGCTCTATGAATATTATTGGGAGCGAAACTACCCGCAGACCCCGACGATGCATGCGATTCGCGGAGACCGGTATAAATATATCCATTACAACGGCATCTGGGATACCGATGAGCTGTACGATCTGCAGAATGATCCGCTCGAGACCAGGAATCTCATCCGCGATAAGGCATGCCAGGGTATTGTGAAGAAAATGAATCACGAGCTTTTCCAGCAGTTGGAGGAGACGAAGGGAATGTATATCCCGCTGAACCCGGATAGGGGGCAGCAGTCGAATTTGCGGAATAGGTATGGGTCGCCGGCGGCTACTTTCCCCGATTATCTTCTTCGCGGTGATACTGTTTCCGCGTTTCCGGCGACGATACAGCTTTCGCCGGTTGATAGTGGGAAGGGGGCGGCTATGCGGGAATCCATAGATGGCATCATAAAAAATGGGTTCAGCCATTTTTGGGTGTATGGTTCTTCCGCCGGTCAGAATAAGGAAGCATTGGACTATGCGGCGTCGCGGGGGATGTTTGTCGACTATATGAGTTCCGGTTTCGAGGGTTTCGATCGCGATCACCCGCCGGTGACGAGCGTATATGCCCCGGAGTATGCCCGTGAAGTCCGGGAACGGGTGGCATCGGGTCTTGCCGGGATGAAAGAGCTGAAACGCGTATATGCCGTGTTCCCGTTCCAGGATGAGCCGTTTCATGCCGGCGCTTCCTCGTTCGATTACAGCAGCTTTGCCAGGGCCGAATTTGCCAGGCGATATGGGTACCCGATGCCGGACAGTCCTGGCGTCGTTAGAAATGACCCGAAGAAGTGGGTGGATCTGCTCAATTTCCAGAGCGGGACCTTCAGCGATGGCTGGAAGAAAGTCTATGAGGCCGTGAAGGCGTTCGATCCCCGGCCGAGGATCGTGATGACGCATGACAGCCACAATACATTCGGCGCGGGCGTAAGGTCCAATTCGAAGATAGCCATGGATGATGTTTTTCATTGGGGGGGCGATTTTGCCGATATCCTTGCATACGATATATATCCGTATATGACCTTCGATTACCGGTATGGAGAGCCGGGTAAGCTGAGGAAGCCGAGGATCAGTCAAATGCATTACACGATCGCCCAGCTGCGCAATGTTTGCACCACTTATGGCAAGCAGATGGGTTTCTGGGTGGGCACCTATTGCGACAATTGGTTCCAGCGGTTTCATGGGCCCGAAAGGAAGAGCCAGTATTGGTCGGAGCGAGAAATGGCCTATACAGCCATAGCGCAGGGCGCCAATTTCCTGATCTCGCCGTCCAACTACAATACGACCGATCTTCCGCTCGATTCCATGCACTGGGCCAATTATGGGAAGGCGATGGGTGTAATCCAGCAGGCGGGTCCGGGGTTGTTAAAGGCGCCGCGGGTAAAGGCCAGGGCCGCGTTTCTTTTTCCGAGGAGCCAGTATTTGTTGTTGCAGGAAGAGTACTATAATGTGGGGTTGACCTTTGAGGCGTTTTTGCGGGCTTTTGGCGAGTTGGATATCCTGCATGAGGACCAGGTAACGGATGATAAGCTCGATGGGTACCAGGTGTTGGTGCTTGCCGATGTCAAATTGCTGCCCGCGAAGGTGGCCGGTTATATAGCGTCGTTTGTCCGGAATGGCGGGATAGTCATCGCCGATTGCGTTCCCGATATGGATGAGCGTAAGCGGCCGTTGGAGGGGATGGCGGCGCTATTCGGGGTGAGCCATGCGGGGACGGGGCGGGTGGAGGAGGAGGGGCAGTGGGTACCCTTTGCGGCGATTCCGCCGAAGATGTCGTTTCCGCCGGTGGGAGAGATATCCGCGGCCGGTGAGAAGGGCAAGGCATCCGCCAGTGAGAAGAGCGAGGCATTCGCGGCCGAAGAGAAGGGCAAGGCATCAGGCGTCGCTGGGAAGGACAGCGTAACGGGGGCCGCATTTCAGCAGCGTTTTGCTTTTCCGGTCGTCAGTCCGCATGGCTGCGAGATAAAGGGCGGAAAGGTCGTTTTGAAGATGCAGTCGGGGCGGCCCGCGTTGGTCTGCAGGGAAACCGGTAAGGGAAAGGCCTGGCTTTTCGGGTTCAGTATGCAGGATACCTATTTCAATACCTGGAAGAGCAAGGACAGCGCGGGGCGGCAGGAGCTGGAGGATCTCATCAGCGATGTCTTCCGCGAGTCGAAAATCCAATCGCATATCAGCTCGTCCAACCCGGAGATCGAGGCGTCGGTGCGGGCGAATACAAAAGACGGATATGTGTTCGTCATCAATCATGAGGCGGAGAACTCCGGAACATCGATCCGGATCGCCGGGCTGGATTTTCTTATCGGGAATATCATCGATATAGAGACCGGCAGGCCCGTCCCGTACAGCGAAAAGAATGGAGTTGTCGAATTCAACATCAACGCGGCTTTTGGCGGAACAAGGCTGTTGAAGCTGTTGCCGGAATAACAATATTTAAAAGACATTTTATGAAAAAAATCATTCACCCCGACCGGGATCCCGGGTTCAATACGGGCGCTTATTCAGATGGAGTAGTGGTAGATGGATTTCTTTTTGTCAGCGGTCAGGCGGCGGTCGATTTCAGGACCTCGAAATTTGTCCTCGGTTCCATAGAAGAAGAGACACACCGGACGATGCAAAATATCCGGGCGATCGTGGAGGCCGCGGGGGCTTCGATGGAACAGGTGGTCAAGTGCACCGTGCATCTTAGCGATATCAAAGATTTCGATCGGTACAACGAAGTGTATGCTACGTATTTTCCCGGTATAAAGCCTGCGAGGACGACAGTTCAATCCGTCCTTGCGGAAGGCATAAAGGTGGAGATCGACGCTATTGTGCGTTGTGCAGGTATTGCTTAATCTATCGTAAAACATACATGGGAAACATTCAAACAGAGGATATCGAGGTAGGTGTTGTCGGGCTGGGTTTAATGGGTACGAGTTTTATCGCTTCTTTACTTATGGCGGGTCACAGGGTCAAGGCTGTGGCCCCGCTTCCGGAGGATATGAGGGCGGCGCCGGATCGGATAAAGAATCATTTGATCGCTTGTGAAAGAGCCGGGTTATTATGCAAACCGGTAGGTTCATATTTAGAACAGCTGGTGATAGCAGAAGACTACGCGGTGCTGAAGAGCTGTCACCTGGTGGTGGAATGTGTGATAGAAATTGCCGCAATAAAGCGATCCATCTACGAAAAGATCGAGCGGGTCGTTTCAAGAGATGCCGTCATCGCCAGCAATACATCCGCTATCCCGATCAGCGAGTTGCAGAAAGACCTCGACAACCCGGCGCGTTTTTTGGGCATTCATTGGGCGGAGCCTTCCTATTTTACGCGGTTTATAGAAATTACGAATGGCGCCCAGACTGCTATTCACTATTCCGAATGGGTGTATGCGCTGGCCCATTTTTGGGGGAAGGAGCCTACGCTTCTCCGGAAAGATGTAAGAGGATTTATCACCAACCGGCTGATGTACGCGGCTTATAGAGAAGGGTTGAGCATCGTCTCGAAGGGGGAGGCGACACTGGAAGACGTGGATAAGGCCTTCAGATATGATGCCGGTTCCTGGATGACATTGATGGGTGTTTTCAGGAGGATGGATTTTTTGGGATTGAAGGATTTTTTCGAAATTTTCCGCCGGACGTTTCCGCAGCTTTGCAACGATGAGGACGTGCCGCCGCTGATGCAAAGGATGGTCGAGATACATGCGCGGGGGGTTCAGAATTTATCGGGGCTTTATGAATACTCCGAAGAAGAGGCGGCAAAGTGGACCGAAGCCTTTGCGTTGTTCAATGTGGAGATCTTTAGATTGGCCGCGCTATACCCTGCGACGCTTGCAGCAGAAGCAGCAGATACGGCGCAAACGGCAGATGCGGCGCAAGCAACAAATGTAGCGCGCACAACAAATAATTTTTAAATCAAGTTGTATATGGAGAAATATAACTATTCCGAATCGGCGGCGTTGTTGGCAAGGGCGAGAAAGGCGCTGGCAGGCGGCGTTTCTTCGGAATTCAGAAAGTACAATCACCCCCATGCGATATTTTATACTCATGGGGAAGGAAGCTATATATATGATGCCGACGGGAATAGATACCTCGATTTTACCCTTAGCCAGGGGCCGTTGATCCTGGGGCATTCACATCCGGCGGTATTGAAAGAGGTGGCGGAATATTCGCGGCAGGGGCAGCTTTTTGCTGGGCAGCATATAAGAGAGATAGAACTGGCGGAAAAACTTCAGCAGCTGATCTCGTCGGCGGAACTGATCCGATTTTGCCTGGATGGATCCACGGCAGTTCAGACCGCTTTCCGGGTAGCAAGAGCAAACACCGGGAGACAAAAGTTCCTTAGGTTCGAGGGGCATTATCACGGCTGGCTGGACAATGTCAGCTGGGGAATATCCGCTTCCTCCGCGGAAGCCATGGGGAGCAGGGAACAGCCCAAAGTCTTCCCCTGGACGGAAGGATTGCCGGAAAGGACCAAGGATGAATTCATCATTCTGCCCTGGAACGATCTCGAGCTGGTGAAAAAAGTTGTCGCCGAGCGGCATAAGGAAATAGCGGCCATCATCACCGAACCCGTGATGTGCAATAATAGCTGTATACTTCCGGCGGAGGGTTTTCTCGAAGGACTTCGGGAGATTTGCGATCAATACGGCATTGCCCTTATATTTGACGAGGTGATCACGGGTTTCCGGATGTCGCTCGGGGGGGCGCAGCAGTATTTCAATGTTACCCCCGATCTTAGTGTCTTTGCGAAAGCCATGGGGAGCGGTTACCCGATCAGCGCCATAGTCGGCAAGCGGAAATGGATGAATCTTATCCAGGATGCGAGGGTGATCCATGCCGGTACGATGAACGCCAGCAACCCCACCGTTGCCGCCGCGTTGGCCACCATCGGGGTATTGGAGGCGGAGCGGCCATACGAACGGATGTTTCAGTATGGGCAGCGATTAATGAAGGGTCTGCGGCAGGCGGCTGCCGCGGCGGGACAGCATTTGCTAGTGCAGGGTCCGGGGCCCATGTTCCATATAGGATTTACCCATTTGGATAAAGTGAGCGATTACCGGGACACCTTCACCTATGATAAAGGCAAGCTTGGGAAATTCATCGCCGGCATGCATGACCGCGGGGTAAGGGTCATCGGCCGCGGGTTGTGGTATATAAGCGCCGTGCAGACCGAGGAGGAGATCGACAGCGCGATAAAGATTGCCGGGGAAGTAATGCAAACGATATAAGATCGCCGAGGGGGCAATACAAACGACATAACGCCACCGAGGGGGCAATGCAAACGATATAAAATAAAAAAGATGAGTGACAGGAGAATGTTTTTAAAGAATATGTCGGGTTTGGGCTTGCTGGGGGCGGCGCCGGGGCTTTTGTCGCCACAGGTGAACGGCTTTCGCCCGCAGGCGGGCGCCGGTGACGGCAAGATATGGGGCTGTCTGCTGCATCTGAGCTACAATTTTTGGGTGGAATATAGCACTCCGAGCCCTTTTAGAGGATACCGGCCTTATCTGCAAATGAGTGAACCGTTGTGGAATGATGCTACGGAGAAGATGGCTGCGGAAGGGCTGAACCTGGTGGTGATCGATCTCGGCGACGGAGTCCAGTACGAGAGCCATCCCGAGATTGCCGTCAACAATGCCTGGTCGACGACGCGGCTGCGGAAAGAATTGGAGCGTCTCCGGAAGATGGGGCTGGAACCTATCCCAAAATTAAATTTTGCTGCCGGTCATGACATCTGGCTGGGGAAATACTCCCGGATGGTCTCGACGGATAAATATTATGAAGTTTGCGGCGATCTGATCGAGGAAGTAGCCGATCTTTTTCAGAAGCCCCGCTTTTTTCACCTGGGGATGGATGAAGAAAATGCCGAGGACCAAAGATATCTCGATTATGTCGTGATCCGCCAGAATGATCTTTGGTGGCATGATCTCTACTTTTTTGTAGACCGGGTCGAAAAATGCGGTTCCCGGTCGTGGGTCTGGTCCGACTACTTATGGCATAAGCCCGAGGCGTTCTTTAAAAAGATGCCGAAGTCCGTGTTGCAGAGCAACTGGTATTATGACGAAAAATTCGATGAGAAATTAACCCCGGTAAAAGCGTATCTCGATCTCGAGGCGGATGGATATGACCAGGTACCGACCGGTGGTTTTTACAGAAGGGACGGGACAGGCGAGAAGAGTATACACAATACAGTAGAATTTTGCGCCGCGCATATAGCCGATCCCCGGCTGTACGGGTTTCTACAGACCGTTTGGGCGCCCACCACGGAAGACAACAGAGAAAGTATCCTGAAGGCGATCGCCCTGGCAGGAGAAGCAAAAAGCTGGTTCGACAAAAATCATAAAAAGCCCGCTAAAGCATGAGTGAGATATCGGCCGAAAAACAGCAACCGCAGCAATTGCGACGGGTACTGGGTTTGTGGGACCTCATCTTCTATGGCATTGTGCTGATACAGCCTATAGCCGCCATCGGTTTGTTTGGGATCGCTTCGAAGGTATCCCGGGGCCATATGGTCACGACGCTGCTGATCGCCATGCTTGGGATGATGCTGACTGCGGCGAGCTATGGCCGCATGGCTTCGTTGTATCCGTCCGCGGGGTCGGCCTATACGTACGTCGGTAAAGGGTTGAATACCTATCTTGGGTTTATGGCCGGCTGGGCGATGTTCCTGGATTACCTGATCGTACCCATCATCAATACCGTGTATGCGGCGCTGACCCTGCAGCGGCTGATGCCATCCGTCCCATTCCTGGTGTGGGTTATCTTGTTCGTGTTCGTCATCACGTATCTGAATCTGCGGGGAATCCGCACCATGGCGCGGTCGAACGAGATATTGCTCTTTGTGATGTGTCTTGTCATCGGCATCTTTATCTGGCTCGGCATCCGCTATGTCTTTCACGCGCAGGGGTGGAGCGGGCTTTTCTCGTATAAGCCATTTTATAATCCCGCGACGTTCAACATCGGTGCGGTCATGACGGCTACGTCGTTTGCGGCGCTGACGTATATCGGATTCGACGGAGTGACAACGCTGGCCGAGGATGTCAAGAACCCAAAGCGGAATATGCTGCTGGCGCCGATATTGGTATGTTTGTTTACCGGGTTATTCAGCGGGCTTCAAATTTACCTGGCGCAACGCATCTGGCCGGACTATACCACCTTCACCAATCCTGAGACCGCATTTTTCGATGTATCGGCGCTGGTGGGCGGTAAATTCCTTTTCAATGCGATAGCCGCCATCCTCTTCATCGCTTGTTTGGGGAGTGGTCTGGCGGGGCAGGTTGGAGCGGCCCGGCTACTCTTTGGGATGGGAAGAGATGGCGTGATACCTGGAAAG
>DASZOW010000006.1:0-2643 GCA_035550615.1 Puia sp. | reverse complement strand
GGGCATAGGTGAACGAAAAAAGGTCGAGATATCTGCTGGCAACGGTCGAGCCTCACTCAAGCGCACAAACGTCATGAAGATACCTCGGGAGGGGTCAGCATCCGACTATTTCGAGCATATTGATATGCCAATCCCATAAGGATGGTTATCATAACCGATGTAAGACGCATTCCACCGAAGTTATTCGATACCCAGATGTTGGTAACGAATATCCCAAGGCCAACGGCCACAAAAAAACGTTTCTCGTTCAGCGGCATCTGTGACTGCGCCACGCTCCAAACCGGAAGCAAAAATAGGGCGATGTATATAAAGGTTACAATGAGGCCGCTGTCGAAAGCCGTTTCGAAATATGTGCCATCTACCGCCGATACCGAAATGCCTGCGAGACCTTTCAATACGGGCGCCAGACCGGCGACAAAATCTCCGGCCGTGCCAACCCCATAGCCCACCCAGGGGCTTTTCATAGTCATGAGGACGAGTGAGGCCCACTCTACCACCCGACCGGATGAACCGTTTGCCACTCGGAAATAGCTGGATAAAGCGGGGACGTATAGGAATAATAGCAGGACCGCGCCGGCCAAGGCTGCGATGAGGGGAACCAATATCAGCAATCGCCAGCCAGTCGAAATCAGCCAGCGCGGACTAAAATATGCCACCGCAGCGACACCAAGCCCCAGCATGGAACCTCGGCTTTGGCAGACAATCAATGCGGCGAGGAACAGCGCAATAGCAGCTATACGCTGCCTGCTCGGAAACTGCCGGTACCGGTAAAAGGTAATGGTCGTCGCCAGCATCATAAATGTTCCAAGGACGAGAGGTGTTTCGATAATCCCGCCTGAAGCAGACCACCCGGAAAAGTGGCTATAGGCGTCCTTTACTGCGAACGGCAGGGAGAGGAAGGTGGAAAAGCCCAGAAGCGGCAGAAACGCCGTAACAGCTGCAAATGCCGCCAAACCGGTGAAAACTTCAAACACCAGTTCCAATCGTCGCCCATCTCGGATCAGAGCACGCGGAATCATAAAATAGAAAAGATACGTCGCGATCATTTGCGCCACAAATGTTGTCAGGTGGGCGCCTGCGCCTCCGCTCGCAATATCGGCCAGAACCATCGCTGCGATATAGATATATAAGAGCTTCGGCGCTCCGCGGAACATCTGCGTTATCGTCAGCTGGTCTTTGGCAGTCGTCACAAGTACAAATCCGAGGGCGGCGATGATGGAAGTCCCCATGATCGCGCTGCGAACACTCTGTGCCTGCATCGTGGCTGCAGTGACGGCAAAGAAGGCGCCCACCAAAACGAAAACCAAGAGCGACTGATCGAGCCGTACGCTGGGCGCTTCGTATTGAGAAATGGCCAGTTCACTGCTCAAAAAAGTCGAACTCCAAAATTACGGACGCCGGTCATTCCTTAGATTGATGGAAAAAGCCAATTCACTATCTCCATGGTCTCGGAGGGCTTTTCGGCCAATCATCAAAGCTACTTCATCGGCAGGCCTTGCTCCAGTTGATAAAAGCTAAAAATTGCCGGAGCGTCCAGCGTACGTTTACCAGTTGGGTCGCGCTGCGAATCTCCAGCCCTATCTCCGGAATATATTACTACAAAAGGCGGACGAACGCGATGCTAGGCAACCCCCGATTGATCTATCCCCTGGTTTACCGAGAATACGTGTTCGACGCCAAGTCTTGCACCCGCCGTTCAGTCTAAAACCCAGCCGGGTTGAAGCCGTTCAAAGGAAGCAATTGTGGTAAAGTCCAGCAACGAAATCGAACTTCAGAAGCGCCGCCTGCTCAAGTTCGGAAAATTCTTCGATCACAATGTGATCCTTCCAAGATTTTTTCGCTATTTGCCGTTTCTGGATTTTCTTACCCGGATGCACCTGGATGCAGTGGACCGGCCGCAACTTGCTTATGGCATTTATGCCGCCGCGCTGCAGGCGAAGGGACTTAACCTTCCCGCCGTCAGCGTCATTGAATTCGGTGTGGCCGGGGGGAATGGGCTTCGCGCGATGGAACGTCATGCCGAGGCGCTGGAAGCGGAAATGGGCGTGTCTATCGAGGTTTACGGATTTGATCGCGCCGAGGGTCTTGCCCAGACAAACGATCCCCGCGACTTGCCGTTCTGGTTTCCGGCGGGGGAGTTCAAGGTCGATCGCGACGCCGTGCAGCGGACATTGAAACGCGCGCATTATATCGTGGGAGACATAGCAGACACATTGCCGGGTTTTCTTGCGCAGAAACCCGCGCCCGTCGGATTCATCTCTGTTGACGTCGACTACTATACGTCTGCGAAAGACTGTCTGGCGCTGTTCCGGACACCGCAACCTACGCGGCTTCCGCGCGTTCTATGCTACCTCGACGATATTTTCGGAATTTCCGATCTGACGATCGTTAGTGATTGCCTTGGCGAAATCGCGGCGCTGAACGAATGGAACGCCGAAAATCCGTCCGCACCGATTCAGAAAATTCTCGGCCTGGCTTCCAAGCGCGCATTTCCGAGAAGCTGGAACGAACAGTTCTATTGCCTGCACGATCTGACGCATCCGCAGTACAACACCTGCTTGCATAATCTCTGATCGGCGCCGAAAGGCCGGTGGACAATTGGAAACGATCGTCCCTACCGATTTGTGGGCGCCGTTCTCTGAA
>DASZOW010000005.1:0-7158 GCA_035550615.1 Puia sp. | reverse complement strand
CGGATAGACGACACGGACCGGGAAATGATCGCCGCCATCGGCGAGACGAAGAAGAAGGTGGAAGAGCTGCTGGAGGGCTACCGGTTTCGCGATGCCCAGTTCGAGGTGATGATGTTAGCCGATCTGGCCAACAAGTATATGCAGAAAAAGGAGCCGTGGATCGTGGCCCGCACGCTGGCCGAGACGCCCGCAAATCAGCAGCTGATCGACAATAGCCTGCATGTCTGTCTGCAGGTGACGGCGAACCTGGCGATATTGATCAATCCTTTCCTGCCTTATACCGCGAAGAAGATGCTCCATATGATGAAGGTGGTGGAGAAGATGCTCGACTGGGAAAATGCCGGGAAGCTCAATCTGCTGAGCGTAGGTTATAGTCTGCGGGCGCCGGAGCTGTTGTTTAGAAAGATCGAGGATGACGAGGTCAAGAGGCAGGTGGAGAAACTGCAGGCGGCGGCCGCGGAGAAACGGCTGGCTGATAAGGCCGTGTTGGATACTACGGCTCCCAGGAGCGCCGCGGCCGAAAAGACCAAAGAACCGGCGGCAGCAAAATCTACGATCGTCTATGACGACTTTGCGAAGCTGGATCTCCGGGTAGGCACCATAATGGCTGCCGAAAAGGTAGAAAAGGCCGACAAACTGCTAAAGTTGAGCATCGATCTCGGAAATGAACAGCGGACGATCGTCTCCGGTATCGCCCAGCATTTTGAGCCTTCGGCCATCGTAGGCCGGCAGGTGGTGGTTGTCGCCAACCTGGCGCCGCGGAAAATGCGGGGGATCGAAAGTAATGGCATGATACTGATGGCGGAAGATATTGGCGGAAAACTGCATTTTGTGAATCCCGAGGAGAAGATCCCGCCCGGATCGGGGGTAAGCTAACGCGCCAATCCGCCGCAAGACGCTCTAAGAAGAATCTCTTAGAGCGTTTTTTACGTATGTAGGCTTTTCGCCTGCATGAACCGCCGCACAAAATACGTCATCCTACCGCTATTGGCCGTGGTAACAGGTTTCTCCGTTTACAGGATCTTTTACCACCCCGACGACAGCCGGGTGCTCCGCCCATCCGATACGGTCATTTCCGCCCGCGATCTTACCGATGCCTATGATAACGGGGAAGGGCATGCGGATAGCCTTTTTCTGGACAAGACCATTTCCGTCAGGGGGATCGTAGAAAAGGTGGATCGAAACGAATCCGGGCGGTATGTCGCTACGCTGATCGGCCATTATCCCGGTAAAACGGCGGTCGAGTGCATCCTGGATAGCTTATATACCGTTGATCCTCCGGATCTTAAGTCAGGCGATAGGGTTGCGATCCGGGGCAAATGCGCGGGCCGGTGGATCGACGTTGTCATGACCCAGTGTGTTGTAGAAAGATAACAGCTTAATTCTTAGAATAATACCTAGTCCATCGGCGGCCCTTCTTATAAGTGTTAGTATTTAAATAACATTACACAAATACTTAATTACAAAATTTCACGTTTTCTGTAACGGCTAACTTTCCGTATGGCAGCGGATTGTTACGATATTGGAACTAAAATTCCAATGGCGGCAACGCATTAAAATCTAATATCAAAGACCATTAAAGTAACCATTGTCTATGAAACAGACCCTTCAGTATCGAATCCTGCCGTACAACCGCTATAGTTCTTTTTACCAGGAGAGAGAAAGTTTCTACCGCAGTTTCATCAACCAGTATTATCTCGATTTCGCGCATCAGCAGCTGGCCCAGGATCATTACGATCCCTATCTCATCAAATCGCTGATCGCACCCCAGGAGATCCAATTCGGCGCCTCTCCGCGGCGGGTGATCTGGAAGATTGGCATGCCTTCTTTCCAGGTCAAGGACATCAACGACTTCAAGAATCATAAGATCCTCTTCTACCGCACCAAGCTGCTGAAGCAAAAGGTCCTGATCCAGTTCCATTTCATCGAAGGGTTTTTCTATTATTCGCAGCTGAGCTTCCTGACGTTTACCGATACTACGAACAAGATCCTGTTCGATTCGATCCAGGGCAAGTATGGATGCGCCACCGACATGGAACGGCAGGAGAAACTGGTGATGATGGATATCTGCAATAACAAGCTGATCATCGAAAAAGGAGTATACCTTACCGTGAGCTATATCACCGGCGATAGCTATCCCCGTGAGCTCATGAACACCCAGATACGGCAGAAATACGAACTGGTAAACAAGGCCGACAATTACGAGATCGACAAGCTGAGCAAGATCCTCTAAAACAGTCTAACAGATAACTTTTTGCAGGCCGGGAACTCCCCGGCCTGTTCTTATTTATACCGATTTTTTTCACTACCTTCGATACCAATAGTTGTTTAACTAACTAATTTACCGATATGAACCGTATCATCAAGAAAGTGGCCGTTTTGGGAAGCGGCGTCATGGGTTCGCGGATCGCCTGTCATTTTGCAGGAGCAGGAGTGCAGACCCTGCTGCTCGATATTGCGCCAAAGGAGCTATCCGAAGCCGAGAAAGCAAAAAAGCTGACGCTGGACCATCCGGCGGTGCGGAACCGGATCGTCAATGAAGCGCTGGCATCGGCCCTGAAGTCAAATCCCTCCCCTGTATATACCAGGGAGGCGGCGGAAAGGATCAAGACGGGCAATTTCACCGATAATATGAAAGATATTGCCGCATGCGACTGGATCATCGAGGTGGTGGTGGAGCGGCTGGATATCAAGCAGCAGGTTTATGCGGAGGTGGAGAAATACCGGAAGCCGGGGACTTTGATCACCTCCAATACTTCGGGCATCCCGATCCATATGCTGGCGGAAGGAAGAAGCGAGGATTTCCGGAAACATTTTTGTGGTACGCACTTTTTCAACCCGCCGCGTTATCTGCGGTTGCTGGAGATCATCCCCACCCCCGCCACCGATCCCGGGGTGATCAATTTTTTGATGCATTATGGCGATCTCCACCTGGGCAAGACCACGGTCCTGTGTAAGGATACCCCTGCATTTATCGCCAATCGCATAGGCGTATACGGTATCATGGCGATCTGCAAGCTGGTGGATGAGCTGGGCCTTACGGTAGACGAGGTCGATGCGTTGACCGGGCCATTGATCGGGAGGCCGAAATCGGCGACCTTCCGTACGGCGGATGTTGTCGGCATCGATACGCTGGTCAAGGTGGCCAAAGGCATCGAACAGAATTGTCCCAATGATGAACAGCGGGATGTCTTCAAGATTCCTGCATGGCTCGACAAGATCGTGGCGAATAACTGGCTGGGAGATAAGACCGGTCAGGGATTCTTCAAGAAGATCAAGGGGGCCGGTGGGGAAAAGGAGATCCTGACGTTGAACCTGCAGACGATGGAATATGGCCCGCGGCAGAAGCCCAGGCTTGCGTCCGTCGAGGCGGCCAAGGCCGTCGAGGAATTGCGGCCGCGATTGAAGATGTTGTTGCAGGGAGGCGATAAGGCAGCGGACTTCCTCCGCAAGCTGCATTATATGCTTTTTGCTTATATCTCGCACCGCATCCCGGAGATCTCCGATGAGCTATACCGTGTGGATGACGCCATGATGGCCGGCTTTGGCTGGGAGATCGGCGCTTTCGAGAGCTGGGATGTGCTGGGTGTCGAGGCGACGGTGAGAAAGATGAAGGAGGCCGGTTTGGCGGTTGCGCCCTGGGTGGAGGAAATGCTTGGCGCCGGCGTCAGGAGTTTTTATAAGACGGAAGGAGGAAAACGGTGGTATTATGATATCGCCACCCGTAAATATATTCCGATGCCGGGCGGCAGCGCCTTCCTCGTAATGAAAAATTTTGAAGAGCAGACGGTCTGGAAGAATAGCGCCTGCCGGCTGTATCACCTGGGAGACGATGTGTTGGGGCTGGAATGGAATACGAAGATGGGCACCATCGGCGGAGAGGTATTGGAAGGCATCCAGCGGTCGATAGGGATGGCGGAGGAAAAATACAAGGGCCTGGTGATCGCCGGCGAAGGGCCGAATTTCAGCGCGGGAGCTAATGTGGGCTTGATCTTTATGCTGGCGGTAGAACAGGACTATGATGAGCTGGATATGGCGGTGCGGCAATTTCAGCAGACGATGATGCGCGTGCGGTATTCGGCCATACCGGTAGTGGTGGCGCCGCATGGGTTGACGCTTGGCGGCGCCTGCGAGATGTCGCTGCATGCGGACCGGGTGATCCCAGCCGCGGAATCATACATCGGGTTGGTCGAGCTGGGTGTCGGACTGATCCCCGGCGGCGGCGGCACCAAGGAGTTTACGCTGCGGGCTGCCGACGAGATGCATGAGGGCGAACCCGAAACGATAACGTTGAAGAACCGGTTTTTTACGATCGCCACCGCCAAGGTCTCTACGTCCGCGTATGAAGCGTTTGGGCTGGGCATCCTGAAAAAGGACCGGGACATCGTAAGCATCAACCAGGCGAGGCGGATCGCGGAAGCAAAGACCGCCGTGATCGAGCTTTTCGACGACGGTTATACGATGCCGGTACCCCGCCATGACGTAAAGGTGTTGGGTCGGTCGGCGCTCGGGATGTTGTATTCCGGCATTCACAGTATGTGGCGGGGCCAGTATGCCACCGATCACGACGCGGTGGTCGCCAGGAAACTGGCGTTCGTCATGTGCGGCGGCGATCTGAGCGAGCCGGCGCTGGTAAGCGAGCAGTATATCCTCGACCTGGAAAGAGAGGCTTTCCTTAGCCTCGCCGGCGAGAAGAAGACGCTGGAAAGGCTTCAAAGCGTGTTGAAGGGCGGAAAGCCGGTACGGAATTAAAGGCAGGGCGAACAAGAATTAGTATATTAGCGGTTTAGCATCATGGGTGAAGCCGAATTACATACCTCTAACCTGGAGCTGGTTGTCCGCTCCGTCTTATATTTTTATGGCGGTGCAGCAGACGGGAATCTTGCCTTGCAGATCGCTGAAGACATCGGCGCCGCCTGGAATGCTCCGGTGGGCAGCGTCAAGATCCGGGGGGAGTTGTATCGCGTGCGGTTCGATATAGAAGGATATTACAAACCCGATCTGCAGCCTGCCGCGGTCTGGCATAATACGAACCCCCGGTTGAATTTTTTCCGGATCGAAGAATATTCGCAACACGATATCTCTTCCGTAGACGGGCTGGGTTGCAATACGGGTTATTTCAAATTAGGGAACCTGTTGGATCATTCCACGACTGCGGCGCATGAATATGGTCATACCCTGGGCCTGGATCATCCACAGGACCTCGACATCCGGGGACGCGGTCAGCCGGGCATCATGTATCCGCGCGGCACGCTTTGCGATCCGGAATTTCAATATGATCCGGCGGCGCCGGCCGGTGGACCGGGGGGAACATTGAACCCGTGGAAAAGGAAGGTATTGGCCAGCGATATTGCCGGGTTGCGGTTGTCGAGGCTGTCGTTCAACGGCCGGGGTCTGGCGATACTCGGAGAGTTCTCGTCCTTTTTCCATGAGAAGCATGTCGCAGCGGGATAGGTGGGATCTTATGCTATGACTATCTTATCTATAAGCTCCATCTCAAAATTTTATGGCCGCATCCGGGCCTTGCATAACGTATCCCTGGCGGTGCCTCCGGGATCCGTTTTCGGGGTATTGGGCCCTAACGGCAGCGGCAAGACGACGTTGCTGGGCATCGTCATGGATGTGCTGAAAGCCAGCAGCGGCAGCTACTCCTGGTTTGATGAACCGCCTTCGGAAAATCAGCGGCAGCGGATCGGGACACTGCTCGAAACACCCAATTTCTATCATTACCTGTCCGGACGGAAGAATCTGCAGATCGCCGCCGCAATCAAGGGCAGGGGCGCCGGTGATATCCCGCGTGTACTGGAAATGGTCAAGCTGACGGAAAGAAAGGATTCGAAATTCAGCACCTATTCGCTCGGCATGAAACAAAGGCTGGCTATCGCTTCCTGTCTGCTGGGAGATCCTTCCGTGCTCGTTTTTGACGAACCCACGAACGGGCTAGACCCGGTAGGTATTGCCGAGACCAGGGAGGTGATCAGGGATCTGGCGCAGCAGGGAAAGACGATCATCCTGGCCAGTCATCTGCTGGATGAAGTGGAAAAGGTCTGCACCCACGTCGCCATCCTGCGAAGGGGCGAGCTGCTCATGGCCGGGGATGTCAATGAAGTGCTGACGAACGAAGATTTTATCGAGCTGGGCGCGGGGTTGGAAAAGACCTCGATGCTGGAGCAGCTTTTATCCGGTTTGCCGGGAGCGAAGCTGGTCAAGACGCAGAACGAGCATATCCAGGTCTATTTTGAAAAGGAGACGATGGACCCGGCAGAGGTAAACCGGTATTGTTATGAGCAAGGGGTCGTGCTGAAACATCTGCAACTCAAAAAGAAAAGTCTCGAATCGAAATTCATCGAATTGACCGACGAACGGGCCGGGAAAAAAAACTAAACCGACTATATGCTACACCTACTGCGGATAGAATGGCTGAAAGTAAAAAGCTATCGTACTTTCTGGGTTCTGCTGGCGATCACCGTCCTGAGCATTCCCGGGATCAACTATATGCTTTACAGCGTCATGGACAACAGCTTTCCCAAGGTCAAGGGAAAGAGCGTGCTCGGCAGTCCATTTGCCTTCCCGGATGCGTGGCAGACCGTCAGCTGGAACTCCAGCCTGCTGTTCATCATACCGGCCATCCTGATCATAACGCTTACCACCAACGAGTACACCTTCAAGACGCACCGGCAGAACATCATCGATGGCTGGAGCAGGATCGAGTTCATCTCGGTAAAATTATTCGAGCTGCTGCTGCTATCGATCGGCTGCACGGCCGTGGTATTTTTAACCGCATTTATTTTTGGGGCCTGGGTCAATAAGGCGCCGGATGGCGTTGGGATGTGGCAGGATTGCCGGTTCGTATTTTTTTATTTTGTGCAGATGCTTTCCTATTCCACGATTGCCTTTGTAATGACCATCCTGATCAAGCGGGCGGGGTTGTCGATAGCGGCTTTCCTCGCGTATATGCTTGTGGAGAATATCATCGTCGGGATCGGCCATAACCTGTATAAATTCAGGGGCGTGGACTATCTGCCGGAGGAGGTAACGGACAGGCTGATACCCCAGCCTTATTTCAAGATGATCATGCCGCATGACGAGAAGTTGTATTTCGAGCATCATCTGCCGTACTACCTGGCGATTGCCGGGGTATACCTGATCGTTTATTGC
>DASZOW010000004.1:0-10969 GCA_035550615.1 Puia sp. | reverse complement strand
AAACGGTACGTCGGGTATGCCGATGCTCATCAGCGGGGCGCCCTGGGTAAGTTGGTAGATCGCCTGGCCCATGATCCGGATACAGTACAGCGTGTTTTTGATGGCGGACCGTTCCAGCGGCAGGCCGATGACCATTTCCGGGCGGCCTTCGAGGATCATGTTCAGCAGGCCGTTGTCGGCGCAGAGAAGATATTGCTCGTTATGAAAGGCGAGCAGCAGCTGTTCGGGTTTTTTCTCGAAGAGGTTGACGAGGATGAGATGATAGGTATGCGCCGGAAAATTGCGGATGGCGTTGCGGCAGACGTAAGCCGCCTGGGGATAGTTGAATGGCGACAGCTCGTGCGAGATATCCATGAGCTGGAAAGCCGGGTCGATCTGTGCTAACTGGCCTTTGATAGCCCCCACGAGATAGTCCTTATGACCGATATCCGATGTCAGGGTAATGAGGGCCATGCCGTTTATTTAACAAACTCCCCCTTTTTGTTATAATAATGTCTATAGGTGAGCCGGTCGGCGAGTGACGGCGCCATTTTGTTGATCAGGACGGTGACCTTTCCGAGGAAGGTAAGGACCAGGGTGCGGCGGCGGCGTTCGATGGCTTTGAGGATATGTCTGGCGCATTCCTGGGCGGTCATCAGGCTGCCTTCGTTGAGGACCGTTTCCCCACGGGCTTCGCCATGCGAGTCGAGGGCGGCCAGCCGGATGTTGGAGGCGGTGAATCCCGGGCATACCCACATGACGTTGACGCCGCTGTACAGCAGCTCGGTGCGCAGCGATTCGAGCCAGCCCTGCAGGGCGAATTTCGAGGCCGAATAGGCGGTGCGGCCGGGCAGACCGCGATAACCTGCGGTGGAGGAAACGCCGACGATGGTGCCCTTGCGCGCGAGGATCGACGCCAGCGCGTATTTGGTGCAATAGACGGCGCCGAGGAAATTGATCTCCATGACCTTCCTGGTGACCTTGGTGTCGCAGTCGGCGAACAGGGCGCGCATGGAGATGCCGGCGTTGTTGATCAGGATGTCGATACCGCCGAAGGTCTCGATGGTCGATTCGATAAAGCGGCGGCATTCTTCTTCGTCGCTGACATCGCAGGCCACGGCATGCAGCAGCACGTGGGAATACTCCATTTGCAGATTATAGAGCTTGTCGTGGTTGCGTCCGCAGGTTGCCACTTTTGCCCCTTGCGGGATCAGGGCTTCGATCAGCGCTTTGCCGATGCCGTCGCTACCCCCGGTGATCACAACCACTTTATCTTGAAAGAAAGACATGAATGATAATAGTTATGGCTGCAAAAATAGGGAAACGCGTGCGATGGGATAAGCGGCCCGGCGATTATTTCTTGAACCAGACCAATTGGCCGACATGGTAGTCGACGTGTCTTGCGCGGTTCAGGACGAGTGTGAATTTATTGCGGTGGGGTTCCCTGGCGAAGTCTTCGGCAGAGACGGCGGTATGGCGTTGCAGCCATTCTTCGGGTGACCAGCTCCGCAAGACGCCGGTGATGTATTCATTGACCACCTTCCAGGCATTCCGCAGCTCGGTGACCTCGGGCAGGCTGGCGGCGGGGTTGTCGGGTGAGGTAATGAAAAGCTCATCGAGATGGGGGTAACGGCGTTCGCCGATCCCCAGCAGGGGCAGCATGCGGTCATGGATAGCGGCGAGATGGCCGAGCAGATAAATAACGCGGTTCTTGCCGGGGACGATGGGTTGGAGAAGCTCTGCATCGGTGCATTTATCGAAAAAAGCCGAGGCGCGGCCGATGGCCTGTTCCCAGTTGAGAAGACCGGACTCTACGAAGCGTTCCTGATTGGACATAATGAAAATAGTTAAAGCCCCCTTGGCGGGGGCTTCGAAGTTACTGAGTATTTCCGGATTCGAGCAGTTTGAACAGTTCGTCGAGTCTTGGCGAGAGGATGATATCGGTGCGGCGGTTCTGGGCCCGGCCGTCGGCGGTGCTGTTGGACTCTACGGGATCATAGGAGCTATGACCGGAGGCGATGACGCGGGTAGGGTCGACCTGGTAGTCGGTAGTCAGGATGCGTACGATGGCCGTGGAACGGGCGACGCTAAGGGCCCAGTTGTCCTGATAGTGGCCGTGGATGGGAATACTGTCCGTATGCCCTTCGCAGTCGACTGTGATCTCAGGGTTGCTGTTGAGCACCTGGGCGAGTTTGCTCAGCGCGTCCTTGCCTTTGGGGTTGACGACGGCGCTGCCGGAGGGGAAGAGCAGGTTTTCCGATAAGCTGACATAGACCTTTCCGTTCTTTATGGATACGCTGAGGTCTTTGGCGTTGAAGCCGACGAGGGCGTCGCTCATCTTCCGGCGGATCTCGCCGATGGCGCGTTTTTGCTGCTCCATGAGCGCTTGCAGTTTCGCCAGCTGTTCTTTGGTCATATTCAGCTGGTTCTGTTTGTTCTTGGCGTCGGAGGATAGTTGTCCGGCCTGGTTATTAAGGTCTTCTATTTTTTTATTCAGATCCCCGATCTGCTGTTTTAATTGCCCGATCGTAGATTGCTGCTCTGCTATGTGGCTGGCGAGTTGGGCGCTGTCGGCACGGAGTGTGGCCGCGTCGTTCTGGGCCGTGTGAAGTTTTCGTTTTGGGACGCAACTGGTTGATAGTAAGCAGGTTGTCGTGAGGGCGGTGACTGCCAGGAGGATTCTCTTCATGTTAGTAGATTGATTATGAATGAAGTTATCGATACTCCATCATCAATCCTCGGGCCAGAATCGCCACCTTTAGAAACCGCGCTTCATATTGCTGAGTTGGACGACCTGCCAGATCTCGGAATCCCTGAACAGCTGTTTGCCGCGGCGGCCGCCGCCACCACCGCCGATGGGGAGACCGATAGACAGCCCGATACCGCCGCCGCTGCCAAAGGAGCCGAAGCCGAGACCGCCGTCTACGCCGATGGCGGGGCCGCCACCACCGCCCGCGCCGGGGGGAACATTGGCATTGGGTGGAAGCGCGTCGACAAAAATGCCGACGGCCACGCTTTTGGCGGCATAGGAGGAGCCGGCGTTATGACCGGGATAAAGAGTTGCCAGGGGGATCGAGGCTTCGTAGATCAGCTCGCCGCCGTTGTTGTAGTCCATCCGCATTTTTACACCCTGCGGGTTGTCGTCACCGTAAGTATAGTTACCGACCTCCGATTCTTTGCCGAAGCCATAGAGGGCATAGTCTTTTTTATCTTCCAGCGTCACGGCCCGTGGTTGTTTGTAACGATCGGGTTGCGCCTCTTCCATCAGGGACCGGTCGCGATCATTGCGCGAGTCGAGCGGATAGCCGATACCGATGGCGCCGGCCTGGCTTTTGTCCGATTTGGTGTTGACCCAGACCGTCATACCGCCCTGAATGATCTTTTGCATTTCCAATTGATCTTTGGTCGAGACCAGGACATACAGATTTTGGCCATCGTTGGCGATCTCATAGTCGAGGTTGTCCGATTTAGAATGACCGGGCAGCGGTCTCGTCCAGTCCTTGTCGGAGCCGTCGACGGTAAGCGGTTGCTGTTGCCAGGTCGCGGTCGGAGTCGTGTCCGTCCGGCTTTCCCGTGAAGAGCGGCAGGCCGTGATGGCGGTTATGGACAAAAGCAGGGGACCGTATATAGACAGGGTACCATATATAGATGAGGATAGCTTCATGGCTGGTTTTTATCATTACAAAGATACCCGGTGAATTGTTAAGGAAGCGTGAACTGCGGGGTTTGGCGGTCACGGCCTACCAGCGATCCAGGGCAGTCTTTGTGGCTGGAGCCTACCAGCGATCCAGGCCCAGCAGCTTTCGGCCCAGCGGCGTGAGTTCGGCCGGGTCATATTTTGTCTGTTCCCAGCCGCGCGGGTCACCGGGAAAAGCATAACCTTCCGGTGCGATCCTGTTCTTCCACGAAGCGATGCGCCATTGACGAAGCGGTTCATTGTCCTCTTCCGCGGGCATCATCGAGATGTACTGGGCGATGCGGACCTTGTTCCCGCTGATGTTGGGCCGGATGCCATGAGGCTCGGAGCTGTTAAAGATCAGCAGGTCGCCGGCCTCCATGGGCACTTTGACGATCTGAAAGCCGGAGGTATCGGGTTTGAAATGATCGCGGTCTGCGGGTTGTGTCAGCTTCCAGGTATCGTAGGTGCGAAACAGTTCCGGGATGCATTGAAAGCCGCCCATGTCGGTGTCGGTCTGGTCGGCAAGGGCGAGTACGCCTTGTACGTTCTGCGGTTTTGTTTCCGGATCGTAGTCCCAGTGGATAAATCCTTGGTACTCGAAGCCTGGTCGAAGGGGGAAGTTGAGGTTTGCGCGGTCGATGGTGACCCAGAGCTTATCCGTTCCCCAGATGTCGGCGAAGGCGGCGTGGACGCGGGGCATCTGGCGGTTGTCCCATAGCCGTTGATGATTATAGACCTCGACCATGCCGGTGTTGGTGAGCTCCTTCATTTGCATTTCGGCGCGGGGCGGGGTATACCAGGTATCGGGATCGCCGGGGTCTTTTTCTTCGAACTCCCATAGAAAGGCGGCGGTGCGGGCGACCTGGTCTTTAGGGACGGCGTTTTTGACGACGAGATAGCCGTTGTACTGCCAGAAGTTCCAGTCATCTCCGGTCAGGATTTTGAGTGGCGGGCCGTCGAGCGTGGTCCTTAGCCGTTGGCGGCTGCTTGTGGAGGTGGAGGGGTTGCCGGGGATGTCTTTGTGAACGTTGTTTGGGATCATGGTGGCCTGCATAGCTGTCTGTGTTTGATACAAAGTTCCGGCTATGCGGCGCCGCGGGCTACCGCTGGGTAGGCAAGTTTTTGCTCTGTATTGACCGTTTTTTGTAGATTTATACAAGAAAATGAAGATACAGAAAGAAATAGTGTTGCCTGGCGAGGGCCAGAGTTTCAAGCTGTTCTCGCCCAGCCTGAGGAACTACTTCTACTGGCATTATCATCCCGAATACGAGTTGGTGTATGTGGAGGCGACGGCGGGGATCCGGCATGTGGGGCAGCATGTGTCCGGATATATGGGTAGTGACCTGGTGTTGATCGGTCCCAATATTCCGCATTTGAATTTCGATTATGGGCTGCAGACCGAATACCGGCAGGTGGTGGTTCAGCTAAAGCAGGATTTTCTGGGGGATGCGTTCCGGCATACACCGGAGCTTGGAGCTATCGAGCAGCTGTTTGGGCGGGCAGCATTCGGGTTGGCCTTTGGCGAGCGGTGCAGGGCGGTGGTCGGCGAGCAGTTGAAGGGCATGCAGGGGTTGGATCATTTCGACCAGCTGATCGCGTTGCTGCGGATCTTCCGGATGCTGGCGGAGGAGCGGGAAGTGGAGCGATTGAATGAGATCGACACGAGTGTCAGGACGTTTCTGAACGACAAGGTGCGGATGTCGTCGGTATATGAGTATATCCATAGGCGTTATGACCGGTCGCCGGATGTCAATGAGATCGCCGCGCAGGTGCATCTGAGTACGGCGGCTTTCTGCCGTTACTTCAAGCGGCAGACGCGTATGACGTTTACCGATTTCGTGAATCAGTACCGGATCGGTCAGGCCAAGACCTTGTTGTTACAGGACCGGTCCGTTTCGGAGGTTTGCTTTTCGGTGGGGATAGAGAGCTTGTCGTATTTCAACAAGCTGTTCCGGCAGGTGGCGGGCGAGAACCCGAGTGCGTTCAAGAGAAGGCATTTGGGGATGTAGGATGGCCTTAGGAGAACATGGTTTTGAGAATGGCCTTGATGTTTACGGCTGTCGAGGCGGCTATCCGGCCTTGTTTTTGTTTCAGCCTTGATTTATCGACGGCTCTCAGTTGGTCCAAAGCAATTTCGCCGGGTTCGCCGTTGAACTGGCTGGGAAGTCTGAAAAGATAGCCTTTGACGGTGTGGGTCAATGGGGCGATAATGACAGTGTTCAAATGCCTGTTCAATCCATTTGGTGAAATGATCACGGCCGGTCTTGTCTTCTTCATTTCCGCGCCCTGTGTCGGGTCCAGGTCTACCATATACACATCAAACTGGTTCATACTTACCATTCCGTTTTGTCGAACTTATTTGCCATTCCTTCCCAAAGATCGCCTTCCGGTTTATCTCCGGCCTTGATAGCTGCTTTTAACTGCTTTTCCCAGGTCGAAAGATCCGTGTTGACGGTATGCTGTTCCGCCGGCTTAATGGTGATCTGGCCATTGGTAGCCCGAATGACAATGTCTTCATCCGCGGACAGGCCGGCGAAATCCATCAACTGGTTATTGAGGATCACTCCCCGGGAGTTGCCGATGGGGCGGATCTTGGCGGTGTACTCGACGGCAGGCTCGCCGGTGTGGCTTTGACTCCCCGAATGCTTGTATGTTTTTGCAGGCGTTCTCCGCTTGGCGGGGGAAGCTGCGTTTTTTTTGGGTTTTTGTTTTTTTGCAGGCATGGGGTAAAGTTATAACCAGGTTATAACTTAGCAAAAAAAATGTGATTGAGTGCAGTTAACGCACCTCGACGTATTTCTCCGGCACATTCCACCCGCTGACGGCCACCTGCGGGGTTGCGGCGCCGGGTTTCGGAGTGTATTCGAGTGTGATGGTCTTGTTTTCGCCGGGGAGGACGGAGACATAGTTATCGCTGTAGAACACAGGCAGCAGCCGTTGTTTGGTGGCGGGGTCTACCAGCGAGATGCGGTTGAAGAAGGCGAGGGGGGTGCCGGCGGGGTTGCGCAGGGTGACGGTGATACGGGCGTGGGCGGGACCCGGTTCGGCGTTTGTGGTCCCGGAGGTGGATCCGGCAGGTTGGGAAGCGGATTCAGCGGGTTTGCCGGCGGATCGTGTGGCGGACACTTCCAGCGGGGCGGTGGCGAGGTGTTGCAGGCCGCTGTAGGCGCCGGTGGAGTCGGGTAGCCAATAGAGGTTATCGCTGACGATCTGCTTGTCCGTATTCAGCAGCCGGAGGGTGAGGAAGAGACCTTCGTGACTGCGCAGACGGTCGATGCCATGGCCTATGGGCAGATAGTTCTTGGCCCTGGACGGGCCGATCTCGAAAAATTGCTGGGACAACAGCCGGGTTTTTCCGGACATATCCGTGACGATCACCTGCATCATGAGGTCGCGATGGGTACGGAAGGTATTATTGGCGATCATGGTCATACCTGTGACGGGGTTATACATGATGTGCAGCGGTTGGCTGCCGCAGTGCAGGCCGTAGAGACAGGCATTGGGATCGAGGTAGTAGTCATACATCTGTCCGCGCATGGCGGTCCAGGGGTTTTGCGTTTTCCAGATGATGACGCCGGTATACCAGTCCCACATGTGCGAGCTAAAGCCTTCCATGAGGGCGCGGTACTGATCGTAATTTACGAGCTGGGCCTTGTTGGCGAAATCGCGCAGGTCTTTTATGGGACCATAGGCATAGACCGAGGAGTCATAGCTGATGTATTTATGATAGGACCAGACCGGGTCGGCTGTGCCTTCGCCGTCCTTTCCTCGGCCGCGATAGACGGGCGGGACCAGATGATCTTTGGGGATGAACCGTTCCAGCGATTCGTAGTCACCCAGGCCTACGGAGCCTACCTCGGAATTAAAAGGGTAAGTCTGGTGGCCCCAGAAGGTGGCGATATGCTGAAGGCCATAGGGGCCGTCGCCGTTCCCCCCCAGGTTATTATAGGACATGCTGTCCGAATTGGAATAATCGAAGAAGGTGCGGGTACCGTCGAGACGGGGAATGAGCGAATCTTTGAGGCTGGTGAAGATGTCTTCGGGTGGGGTGATCTCGTTGCCGCCACACCAGAAGGCGAGGGAGGGATGGTTACGGACCAGCTTGATCTGGTCGGCGGCCGAGGCCAGGAATAGCCGGTGGTCGTCGGGATATTGGCGGCGAGTCCACTGGTCTTCTTTTTTCATGGGGTCTTCCCAGCGGCCGTTGCAGTCGCCGGAGTTCCAGAAGTCCTGGAAGACGAGGAGCCCATAGCGGTCACAGGCGTCGTAGAATTCGGGGCGTTCCGTGAGGGCGCCGCCCCAGACGCGGATGAGGTTAAGGTTCATATCCCGGTGGAAGCGGATCTCGGCGTCATAGCGTTCGGGGCTGAAACGCAGCAGCTCGTCGGAGACGATCCAGTTGCCGCCTTTTATAAAGATACGCTGGCCGTTGACGGCAGTCTGACGGCTACGGGTAACCGGGTTCCACGTGGTGGTGATCTCGCGGATGCCGAAGGTGAGGCTTACGGCGTCGGAGACCGCCTCGCCGGCCGGCTGGAAACTGAGACGGGTATTATAGAGCTCTTGCGCGCCATAGCCGTTGGGCCACCACAGGCGGGGGTTCGCGATCGTATCGACAGGCAGGGTCACTTCCGTGGTAGCATTCGGGGCGAGTGTAACTGTGGCGGAGACCGGGTGGCCATCGACGTTATATTGCAGGGCGCCCGATATGGCGGTAGAAGCCGTGTTTTCCAGCTCCGCGGTGACATGCAGACAGGCCGGCGCCTGGTGACGATCGTCGGGATAGCGGATATCGGGGACGTCGGTGACGATATGCGGATTTCGGATACGGACAGAGCCGGTGGTGTGAATCGTGACTTTGTCCCAGATGCCGGTGTTGCGATCCGCAATGGGTTGGATCCAGTCCCAGCCGGCTACATACTGATGGGCTACATTACGCGCGATCTCGCCGTCGCCGCCCTGGCCGCCATTGGGATTGCCGACGGGGTCGGGGGGATAGACGATCACGGCCAGACGGTTGTCGCCTTTGGGCGAAAGAAAGGTGGTGATATCATAAGACTGCCGCAGGTACATTCCATAAAACCTTTTATTGTTGAGGCGGTGGCCGTTGAGCCAGACGTCGCAGCTGTAGTTGATGCCGCGGAAATCGAGCCAGACCTGCTGTCCGCGGGCGGCAGTTTGTTTGAAATCGCGGACGAACCAGTAGGTATAATAATCGCGGCCGGTGGTATAGATATCGGGGATCTGTTTATTGTTGAGGCCATAGAACGGGTCGGGCGCCAGGTGGTTATCGATCAATGTGGTCAGTACGGTGCCCGGGACAGTCGCCGGGAGCCAGCTCTGCAGATCGTAGTCCGGCCGGGAGAGCTTTTCCGGAGAGGCTTTGACCTTGCCGATAGCCTGACATTTCCAGGCGGTGTTCAGCTCATAGGAACTCTGTGCTTGCAGCAGCACAGGCAGAAGACAAAGGCATAGAGCCAGGGGGCGATGTTTGACCATAGTGGCGCAAAACTACAGGTAATCCGCTTTAGCAAAAAGCGGGAATCGGATCGAGCCGGCGACAGATCTGCGCTTCCACGGGGTACAGAAAATGAGAGAATAATCCGAAATTTGTCCTATTCAAAAATTCGTAAGCATGGAATTCGGGATCAGCACATTTGGAGAGGTCGAACTGGGAATGTCGTCGGAAAGGGCGCTCCGGACGCACCGGCGGATGCAGGAGCTACTGATAGAAGCGCGTCTGGCAGATGAGACAGGCCTGGAGATATTTGCGGTAGGCGAACATCACCGGCCGGATTTTATCGTTTCGGCGCCCGAGGTCGTCCTTGGAGGCATCGCTACGGTGACGAGCAAGATCCGGTTATCCAGTTCCGTGACCGTGCTAAGCTCTGCCGATCCGGTCCGCGTCTTCCAGATGTTTGCGACGGTGGATCAGCTATCGGGAGGCAGGGCGGAGATCCTGGCGGGACGAGGGTCTTTTGTCGAATCGTTCCCGCTGTTTGGATATGACCTCGAAGACTATGACGCCTTGTTTATCGAAAAGCTGGACCTGCTGATGAAGATCAACCAGGAAGAGGTCATCACCTTCAGCGGCAAGTTCCGTCCGCCGCTGCAACGGCAGGGGATCTATCCGCGGCCCTATCAACGTAGTTTGCCGATCTGGATCGGGGTGGGCGGGACGCCTGCTTCGGCTGCGCGTGCCGGTCGGCTTGGGCTGCCGATGACGCTGGCTATCCTCGGGGGCCGTCCGGCGCAGTTCGCGCCTTATGTCGAGCTGTATAAGAAGTCGGCGCGGGAGGCGGGGCATGATCCCGCTGCGCTACCGCTGGCTGTGAATTCCCAGATGCATATTGCCGAGGATTCCGAAACGGCCGCCAATGATTTCTTCCCCGTGTATGAGCGGTTGATGAACCGGGTAGGGCGGGAACGTGGGTGGTCGCCGATCACACGGGCGCATTTCGAGGCGCTTCGGGCGCCCGATGGTCCGCTGCTGGTAGGGAATCCCGAGGAGGTGGCGGAGAAGATCGTTGCTGAACACCGGATGCTTGGGCAGACGCGCTTTCTGGGGCAGATCATCAAGGGAGAAGAACTTTCGCACGATAAGGTGTTGCGCAGCATCGAGCTGCTGGCGACCCGGGTGGCGCCGCTGGTCAGGAAGAAGCTGGGGTAGTAGATGGCGGGTGAATACGGTCGCGGTTCGACAGTTGGCCGGGGGACGGGGCTCGGCGTGCGCGGAATGCGGGCGGGTGGTTTGGCGCGTGGGGTGGCGGGCCGGGGCTACTCCGTTTTCAGGCTTTTTGCCGGATTCATGGCGGCGGCGCGGAGCGCATGGAAGCTCACCGTACCGAAGGCCAGCAGGATCACCACGGCGCCGGCGGCGGGGAACACCCAGAGACGGATAGGGATGCGGTAGGCAAAGCCTTCCAGCCATTTACCGGCAGCCAGCCAGGCGAGCGGTGCGGCGACCACGAGTGCCACGAGCACCAGCCGCAGAAAGGAGTTGCTGATCAACAGACAAATATTGAGCATATCGGCGCCGAGGACCTTCCGGATGCCGATCTCTTTAGTCCGCTGTACGGTGCTGATCGCGGCCAGCCCAAAAAGCCCGAGACAGGCCAGGAAGATCGCCAGCGACGCAAAAACGGTGAAGATGCCAGCAGTTCGCTGTTCGGCGGTATACAGCTGATTGTAATCTTCGTCGAGAAAATGATAGTCGAAGGGCAGGGAGGGCACATACGTCTTCCAGGTATGCTGCAGGTCTGCGATGGTCTTCGGCAACTGTTCTCCCCGGACACGGATCAGCATATAGTG
>DASZOW010000003.1:0-8412 GCA_035550615.1 Puia sp. | reverse complement strand
GAGGAGTTGCCCGATTTTCAGTTTATCTGGATCGGCGACGGCCCCAGCAGGGAGTTGCTTACAGCGAAAAATATTTCGATAACCGGCTGGCTGCCGATCCGGGCTACGGAACGGCTGTTGTCGTCCGGCGATGTGTATATCTCGACCTCGAATTTCGAGGGTCTGCCCTTTGCGGTACTGGAGGCGTTGATCCTGAAGAAGCCGGTGTTATTGAAGGATTGTGTGGGTAACCGGGATATTGTGTTGCGGGGGATCAATGGAGATCTGTTCTTCGATGCGCAGGATGCTATTTTGAAGGTGCTTCGGTATCACAACAACAGAGAAATGCTTCCGATCATGGGCGAATATAGCAAGTATCACTGTGAGCAGGAATTCGATGTCCGGCAGATGTTCACGGCTTACAGGAACCTGTATGGCAGCCTCATGGCATAAAATGCTCATCAAACACATAATGTATCCAAAAATTAATGATAACGACCGCCAAAATCGAACGTCTATCGACAATGAACTAACCCGAATCCGGGATTATATCGAGAAGGAGATCACCTTTAAACAGGGGATGATCATCCAGCTGCAGAGCCAGCTGCAGGAGCTCGAGTCGCTGGTGATCGAGAAGGACGTCCGGATCGAATCGTTGCAGGAGAAGCTTGAAGAATGCCGGCAAAGCACCGAGGGAATGCGGCAGCTTATGAATAAGCTATTGAACGATATCGGCAATTATCAAAAAGATATTGCATGGTATCGGCGTACATACGAGCAAAGGAGCCTGTTGGGAATATTGAAAGATAAATTCTTGCGTAAAACCAACCAGGGAGATGATGGAAACGGTTGAACAGAGTGATGTTCTGAGACCCTTCCGCACGGCGTTCGCGGGGAAGCAGGCGCTGGTCGTGGGTTCCGGTTGTCCCGGGATAATGAGTTTTCCCGGGGGGTGCGGAGTTGTCGTGCGGAATGTGGAGGCTATCGGGGAGGTGATGGCGTTCGATGACCTCGGAGAATTCGATGTGTTGGTCATCGTGGAGGGGAGGCCCATCGACAAGCCGGAGGTCGTGGCGATGCTTGGACAGGCGGGGTTCGGGAGGCCGGTGTTTTATTATCCGTTCCCGGATTATGTGCGCCCGACGGTGCTGGTAGGCGAGCAGGCGTTTCGGACACCCGGTTTCAATACGGGCGATCTGATCCGGCCAGCGGTGGATAGAGTTGTCGGGCATTTGGGCCGGGGGTTGGTCCCGGGGTTCGTCCCCGATTTGGTCTGCGATTCAGTCTCCGGTTTACCGGCCGACGGAGATTTGACCGAGATCCGCCATGGGGTTTTGATCGTTGGTACGAGGAATGGCGTTTCGATCCTGCCGACGGAGCAGCTTGCTTTTTCGTTTTCATCCAACCGGGCCGCACCCTTTAATAAAATGAACATCTTTTACAAAACGCCGGAAGGGCGGATCATGGTCCGTCATATTCCATATCAACCGGATGCCGATGCCGGTGTCCCGAACGAGTCCGCTGCCACCAGGTCTGTTGCACAGGTGCTGGGAGAAGAGCCTTATCTACCGGGGCGGCTTTATTCGCAGGAGTTACAGGATCTGCTTTTGAAGCCCGGCTGGGATGTGCAGAGAGTGGCGAGCTGGGCGCGGCCGTATATGCAGCTGTTGCGACGTTTGGTGCAGGATGGGGATGGGGAATGGCTGGAGGGGCGGTACCTGGATCTGACGCCGTTCAACCTGCTTTGGCATGAGGGACGGCTGGCGATGATCGATATGGAGTGGAAGGCGGGGGGGCCGTTGCCGTTGAGGTATGTTTTTTTCAGGGGGTTGTATCTTACGTTGGCGAGGGTGCCTTATGTGGTTGCGCCCGTCCCCGGCTCGGCGCTGAATATCTTTGGTCTTTGTATCGCCGTTTCGGCGGAGCTGGGGTTGGATACGGCGGGTTTGTTGGAAAGTTTCCTGGAGTTGGAAGCGCATTATTTCGGCGCCGTATTTCCCGGTGATGGGCGCGGGCCGGAGGATGCGGATCTGGCGGTGGCATATGGCAAGGGAACGCCGCAGGATCTGCCGCCGAGTTTATATCCGCTGTTGAATCTGCATCTGCAGGTTTTTGTAGAAAGCGAGACGCGGGGTTTTTGCGAGGAGGCGTCGACCTGGCGGTATATCGGATTGACGCACGAACCGCGTATCTATTCCGTGCCGTTGCCGCATTTTACTGCGGATACGGTGAAGCTGCGGATCGATCCTTCCGACCATAGCGGGATGGTCCGGCTGCATTCCATCGATCTGCGCACCGCCGACGGGGCGGAGCTTTTTCATTGGACGCCTTTTTCGCGGTCGGATGCGGAGCTAAGCGGGATGGTGATCCTGAATGCCGGTCCGCGGCTGCCCGAGGCCGTGACGATCCTGACGAACTATGATCCTATGCTGGTCTTTCCGTTGCCTGCGGGGATGCGCGACAGGCCGCCGGGAGCGGTGGTGCTGGAAATGGAGCTGTCCGCGTTGTCGCCGGAGCTGTACGATGCTGTTGCGGTGGTGCTCCGCGAGCTTTTGACCAATTAAAATATTTGACCTTAAATTGTCATTGCCTTGAAAGTCGCCGTCCATGCCCATCTGCATTATGCCGATCTTACGGAGAAGGTAGCGGGATACCTGAGGAATATCCCGTGTCCTTATGATCTCATCGTATCGGTGACCGACCCTGCAGCCGTTCCGGCGGTTCGCGGCGTGATAGGGCAGCGCGTTCCGCATGCCCGCTTGACGGTTCTTCCAGTGGTCAATAAGGGCAGGGATGTCAAACCCTTCTATACCGATGCGGCCCATCTGCTGAGCGGGTATGACATCATCGGCCATATCCATGGCAAGAAATCCGTCTTCAACAATGGCGCTACGGCCGGCTGGCTGGAATATCTGCTGGACTGTCTCATGGGTAGCGAGATGACGGTCCGGAGTATCTTCGACCGGTTTCAGACGGAGCCATCGACGGGGTTGATCTATCCCGCCAGTTTCGACCGGATGCCCTACTGGGCGAATACCTGGCTTTCGAACCGCGGCTGGGCTGCCTGTCTGCGGGACCGGCTTCAACTGCCGGCGTTACCCGATTCTTATTTTTCCTACCCCGTGGGCAATATGTTCTGGGCGCGCGGCAGCGCCATCAGGCCGTTACTGCAGCTAGGGTTGTGCGACAGCGATTATCCGCCGGAGGCGGGGCAGAACGATGGCGAGATCATGCATGCTTTGGAGCGGATGACGACGGTTGTGGCCCGGGCCCAGGGGTTCACCAATTATGTGATCCAGCCGAAGCCCGTAGGTATAGCATTCACCGACGACCGCCAGGGCATCGACTTTTCCGCTTATCGCGGCAATTCGCTGGCGTCGCTTCGGCGGGTGATCGAAGATCCCGGAATCAAAGTAGTTAGCTTCGATATCTTCGATACGCTGGTGGTCCGGGCGCTTTCCGATCCGGCCGATATCTTCGACCTGATGCAGCCGGAGGTGGCGAAGATCACCCGGCAGCCTGTGGCTTTCCGGAGGTTGCGGATCGAGGCGGATGGCTGGCAACGGCAACGGCTGTCGCAGGGGGAGGATGTCACGCTGGCGGCGATCTATGAACGGATCGGGGAGGTACTGAACCTATCGCCTGCCGTCCGGCACTGGCTGATGGCGCTCGAACTCCGGCTCGAGACGAAGTTTGTCCGGGCGCGCAAATCGGTGGTGGCGATCATGGACTATGCCTGGCGGATCGGAAAACGGATTGTCCTCGTCAGCGATATGTATCTCGATAAATCATTTGTCGCCGGGATGCTCGAGCGGCTGGGCATCACGCAGTATCATGAGCTATATATCTCTTCCGACACGGGGAGGCGTAAGGACAACCGGACCTTTTTCCCGTATCTGCTGGCGAGTCTCGAGCTGCGTCCGCAGGAGGTGGTGCATATCGGCGACAATGAGCATTCCGATCTGCAGATACCGGGTGACCTGGGTATTGCGACTTTCCATGTCATGAGACAGATGGAACTGTTCCGCCGGACGGCATTGGGGAAAACGGGTTTTCCACCGTTGGAGCGATCGTCGCTATTTTTCCGGCTATCCTTTGGGCTGATGCTGGTCAATGTCTTCGACGACCCGTTCCCTACAACGGACAGCCCGGTGGATGGCAGTCTTCGCAATTTCGGTTACTGGTATTTCGGGCCGACGCTGTTGGCGTATATCAAATGGGTGATGGACCGGGCGAAGGCGGATGGGGTCGATACGCTCTATTTTCTCGCCCGGGATGGAGAGATCATGATCCGGATCTACCGGCTTTTGCAGGAGCGGGTTGGGCAGGCGGAGCTTGAGCAGGAGCGGCTTGGGCAGGAGCGGCTTGATCAGGCGGGGCTTTTGCAGGAGCGGCTTGGGCAGGTGGCGCCGGCGGCGAAGTATCTCGAGGTGTCGCGGAGGTCGTTGGGCCTTCCCTTTGTGCGGCAATATGCGCAGCTGGATAAGCTGTTGCAGCCCGAGTATGCCGGCGGTTCACTGGCCGCGTTGATCCGCATCCGGCTCGGTATCGAGTTGGAAGATCACCCGGAGATCGACATACGCGATTTTAAATTTTCATCGCCCGATGATCATGTATCCATCCCTGCCGACCTGGCGAGGATACGCCCGCTTTGTCACCGGCTCTGGCAGTATTCGGGTCCGCAGCTCGAGCGGGATAAGATCGCTGCGACGGGATATCTGCAGGAGATGGGCGTATTCGATGAAAAGGAGAAAGCCGTGGTGGATATCGGGTATTCCGGAACGCTGCAGCGGATCTTAAACGATATTGTGGATCCCGATCCGACGGCCGCGCCCATACATGGTTATTATATGGTGTTATACCGGACCTTCGATGCGTTGTTACGCAATCCGGCGGTCCGCGCCACGGGATTGTTCGGTGACAGGATCGATCCTTACCTGAAGGCGCTCAGCGTCGACCGTTACAGCCTTTTTTATGAGATGGTGCTTTCCTCGGTGAGGGGACAGGTAACGGGGTATACGCGGGAGGCAGATGGGACTACCAGTCCTGTATATGCGAAGGTGGATCCCGAGGAGCAGGACAAGCTGGACAAGCTGCCGGTGATCCATGAGGGTATCATGGATTATTGCCGGGACGTGTTGGATCTGCTCGAGGATCCGGAGCTTGTCCGGTGGGATGAGATGGATCTGCTGCTGACGCCGTTTCAGAACTTCCTGGAACAGCCTACGCGGGCGGATATGGAGATGCTGGCGGGGTATTCGCTGGACGATCATTATTGTGGACAAGGGATATTGTATTGGGCGCCGCCGGATGGGGCGGACGGGGGTTCGGGGGCTTACGCGGGCACTGGGTCGGGGGCCGCGGATTGTCTTTGGAAGAAATATGTTCCGCAGGCGCCACTTTGGGGGAATGGCGTTGCGCCGGTGGCGGCCGCGGCATCTTATGGGGCGTCATTCGGCCGGCAGGAACAGGAGATCTTTTCCTGGTACCAGGAACAATATGAGGTCATGCCTGGCTGGTATAAGAAGATCGGTCAGTGCTTCAAGGTGCTTTTCGGCACCAAGCGGATCCGGATCGTGCTCGAGGATGTGAACTATGTTCCCAACCGGCCGACGAAGGCGGAGGAGATCCAGGCCTGGTATGACAAGGAATATGAGGTGTTGCCCGGGTGGTACAAACGTTTCGGGCAATTTATACGGCTGCTGATGGGAAGAAGAAGCTGGAAGAGCCAAACGCATCTGTAAACCAGCAGCCGATGGACAGGTACCGCTACGCGATATTATATCATAACTATTATTCGCTGGACGGCATCGACGAGATGCGCCAAAAGATCAGCGCGTTGGATACGCCCGGAATCCTGCTGTTATGTTCTCTGCCGGACAAGTTTGCGGGCAGCCTGCCGCCTCAGACAGCGCATGAGAAGTTTGTCATCTCGCCCAACCTGGGCAAGGATATCGGCGGCAAGCTGCTGCTGATGCAGCTGTTGTTCTCCCTTGCTCCCGAAACACCATATACCTTTTTGCTGCATGACAAACGCAGCTATCAGAAGCAATCCGGTCGCTGGGAGAAAGAGGGGCTCTTCAGCATCCTCGAACCCGAAAAACTTTCCGCCATAACCGCCGCTTTCGACGATGATCCCAATCTTGGCATTGCATGTGCTTCAGGTTATATCAGGAACGAGTATTTGGGCGACGGGCGTTTCGATACGACCAACTCCGATCTTCTCGGCGAATTGATGAAGCAGTATGCCATTCCAGCCAGGCATCTTCGGTTCGTCGGGGGCACGATGTTCTGTATTCGAACGGCGCTCCTGCGCGACTTTTTTCCCGGCTATGGGGCGTTGGAGGTACGCGCCACGCTGGAATCCGGGAATGTGCTGGATCATGAGCATGGGACCCGAACGCACTGCTGGGAGCGGATGTTATCGTGGGTGGCTACGTCCGCGGGTTATAAAATCAAAGAATTCTGATGTTCAACCGGTTCTACTATTTGCAAGAGGATGGATGCGGCGACGAAACCGGCAGACAGGCGGCGCTGCAAGCGAACATGCCTATAATGCACCTGGTAGATGGCCGGGGGGACAGCGTAGACAGGCTGCTTTTGCATCAATATGGGGCCGAGGGCAATTATCCTTTTTGCCTGGCGCTTCGGGATCATGGCGATGACCGGGTGGAGAGGTTGCAGGAGCTGGTGTTGTTGCTGGTGCATCCGTTCTATGAATGGGGAGAGGGGGGGAAGCCTTTGTTCGTGTTTGGCGCCGGTTGCAGGGGGCAGGCGGAGGAGTACTTTGCCGGGCAGCGGTTGGAGGTGGAAGTTCTTTCCGGAGAAACGGTGCGTCTGTTGGAGGCGGGGGCCGGGGAATATTACCGGTATTGCGTAAACGAATATTCGCCGGGAGACGTGTTTTTGTTGCGGGGGGCCGGAGTGGAGAAGGTGATCCGGGATTTGCAGGCCGTGACGGAGGATCTGCGGCTCGAGCATCCCGTGTTTTCCCGGCTGGCCGCGGAGAATGCCGATATCCGTAAACGGCTGGCCCGGATGGATCGGGATAATGGCCGGCTGGTGCAGGAGAACTCGATCCTCAGGGAGCTCGCGGAGCTTAGCAGCAAACATGACGAGGTAGACTATATCCTGCGGTTCTATAAAAACGAATATGAGATCCTGCCGTTATGGTATAAGCGGTTCGGGCATATCATCAAAGTCTTGCAGGGCAAACGGAGTTTCCGGAGCCTGTATGATAAAAAAGTAAAAAAATACAAAGATTGAGGTACTGGCTATTGACAACGGAGTATCCGCCGGCGCATGGCGGGGGTATCAGCACATATTGCAGGTGTATGGCGGAAATGCTGGCGGGCAGTGGTATAGAGGTCACGGTGATCGTAGCCGACGAGCGGGTTGACGATCATAGCGTCGCTGCGCCGCGTGAGAACCTCGCCGTGGCGCGGTTCAATCCCGCCCGGCGAGGGGCGCCGCAGGAGTTGGGAGGAACGGCGGGGCTGAGCTACGCTTTTTTCAAGGTGGTGGAATTGCTGATAGCGGAGAGCGGGGCGCCGGACGTCATCGAGAGCCAGGATTATCTCGGCATTGCGTATTATCTGCAGCAATTCAAATTGTGCGGGTATGCGCCGTACAGCGATATCCCGGTGGTGATCACTATCCATGCGCCGGCGTTCGTGTATCTTCCTTATAACGAGGCGCCGATATACCGGTTTCCCGATTTCTGGACGGGGGTGATCGAGAAGGAGAGTATCCGGGCGGCGGACCTGGTGATCTCCCCGTCTGCATTTATGGCGGAGGAGGTGGGGAGACATTTAGATTACCAGGGGCGGCTGCCTGTCATATTGCCGTATGGGTATCGGGCTTGCGGGAGTGTGGAGGCTGTCGCCGCGCCCATCGAGCGGAATAAGATCGTCTATTATGGAAAGCTGTCGCCGCAAAAGGGAAGTTTCGAGTTGTTGAGATATTTTTCGGCGCTTTGGGACGAAGGTTTTCCGCATGCGTTGCATGTCATCGGCGGGACCGATATCGTTTATCAGCCGGAGCAGCAGACGATGGGGCAGATCTTCAGGCAGAGGTATGGCGAGTATATGCAGCGGGGCTTGTTGCGGCTGCATGGCAAGATCGATCCTGCTTCCTTGCCAGCGGAGCTGGCGGATGCGCATGTCGTCCTGCTGCCGAGCATTGTCGACAATCTACCCTACGTTTGCCTGGAGACGATGGCCTGCGGCAAGATCGTGCTGGCGTCGGTGCAGGGAGGACAACGCGAGATCATCACCGATGGAGAGGATGGATTTCTTTTTGATCATCGCGATCCCGAGTCGTTTGCACAGAAGCTGAAACATATCCTGAGCCTGTCCGATGAAGAGGTGCTGCGTCTCCAGAAGAATGCGCGAGGTGCCATGTGGCGTTATGACTATGCCGTTATTGCGCCTT
>DASZOW010000002.1:0-9360 GCA_035550615.1 Puia sp. | reverse complement strand
CTCTCGGCTTCGGCCTGGAGACGAGCAGCCTTCCGTTCGTTCTCATCGTTGCCCGATTCCTCCACATCTTCTTCCTTAGCGGCTTGTCTTTCCGCCAGGCCTTCGGCGATGGCTGCAGTGACATAGTTTACGATGATGGCGATCGACTTGGTGGCGTCGTCATTGGCAGGGATCGCAAAATCTACCTTGTTGGGGTCGCAGTTGGTATCGACCATTCCAAAAGTAGTGATACCCAGACGCTTTGCTTCAGCCAGCGCGATGTGTTCATGACCGATATCGACAATGAATAACGCCGCAGGAACCCGGCCCAGCTGGGCGATACCGCCCAGAACCTTCTCTTTTTTGTCCTTTTCGCGGGTCAGCGTCAGTCTTTCCTTCTTGGTGATGCTGTCGAAAGTGCCGTCGTTCAACATCTTCTCGATGCTCTGCATCTGCTTGACGCTCTTACGCACGGTATTGAAATTGGTGAGCATACCACCCAGCCAGCGTTCCGTGACGAACGGCATGTTGACCTTACGGGCACTCTCCGTGACGATCTCTTTTGCCTGTTTCTTGGTACCGACGAACATGACCTTCTTACCGCTCTTGGCGATCTGCTTCAACGCAGCAGCCGCTTCCTGCAGGCTTTCCGTGGTCTTGTTCAGATCGATGATATGGATACCTTTCTTCTCGGCGAAGATGTAAGGCAGCATCTTGGGGTTCCACTTCTTACGCAGGTGACCGAAATGTACACCGGCTTCAAGGAGTTGTTGTTGTAATGAAGTGTTATTTTCCATTGTATTTTATTATAATAGTAGTTATGAAGATTAACGTTTGCTGAACTGGTAGCTCCTTCTGGCTTTCTTGCGGCCGGGTTTCTTTCTTTCCACCGAGCGGGGATCGCGACGGAGAAGGCCTGCAGCTTTCAGCGCAGGGCGGAATTCGGCATTTACTTCCAGCAGCGCCCGGGCAATACCCAGCTTTGCAGCTTCGGCCTGGCCCTTCATGCCACCACCGGCAGCGTTGATCTTCACATCGTATTTATCGAGCCCATCGACCGTTTTCATCGGCAGTTCGACCTGGTTCTGCAGGTAAACGAGCTGGAAATACTGTTTATAATCTTTGTCGTTGATCGTGATCTTGCCCTCACCGCGACTGAGAAACACCCGGGTTACAGCCTCTTTACGGCGACCAACTGCATTTTTTTGCTTTTCCATTTATCTGAAAAATTAGAAGGTTAAAGTTTTAGGTTGCTGCGCAGTATGCGGATGCTGGGCACCGGCATAGACGAATAACTTCTTGTACATCTTGCGGCCCAGACGATTCTTTGGCAACATGCCTTTGACGGCGCGCTCGATGACGGCATCGGGACGGCGACGGAGAAGATTCTTGGCAGCTTCTTCCTTTTTACCACCGGGATAACCGGAGAAGTTGATGTAGATCTTGTCTTCTAATTTGTTACCGGTAAAGATGACCTTGTCCGCATTGATAACTACAATAAAGTCGCCGCAATCTACGTGCGGAGTGTAGTAGGCCTTGTTCTTGCCGCGCAGAATGGCGGCGATCCTGGAACACATGCGACCTACGGTTTGATTAGTACCGTCCACAACGTACCAGTCGCGTTTAACGGTAGCCTCGTTCGCATGTTTGGTGGTGAAATGTAATTTGCTCATTTTCTTGTTTTTTACATGAAACCGTCGCTATCCCAACGGTCTTAAAATGTTTCTCCGTTCTCCGCGGGCAAACGCCTGCTTTTTGGAGGAGTGCAAAGGTAGTTTTAATTCGTGCGATGTTCCAAGAAAAAACGGGTCTATTTTGGAGGGGTCTTTATAAGACATTGGTTTACAATAAAATTTTTGCACGCCGGATTTCATTGTTGGTTGAAAAAATGACAAAAATGTCTACTGAGAATACTTCATGCCGTCGGCCTGGCCATAACTGTAAAAGCGAATATTCCTTAAATTGCTAAAAACAACCATAATGTCTACACCTGTCCTGGCGCTGGGGCGAAGCTCGTTTGGCAACCCGGCCAATAAGAATAATCTGCCAACCCTGGAAGAAGCTCATGCGCTGTTGAACAGCTGGGTGCCCAATGAACGGCTCCGGCTACACATGAAACAGGTAGCTGCGGTCATGAAAGCATGGGCGGTGGAACGGGAAGGTGCAGATGCACAGACCGCGCGTAAATGGGAGCTGGCGGGATTGCTGCATGATGCCGACTGGGAAAAATATCCCGACTCGCATTGCCGTATCATTATCGAAAAGCTGGAAGAAATGAACGTCGATCCGGACGTGATCCATACCATTGCCTCACACGGGCCGAACCATTTCGGCGTAGAACCGGAAACGGCCATGGATAAGATGATCTATGTTTTCGACGAGCTGTCCGGTTTCATCCATGCCGCCGCGCTGATCCGCCCGACACGCTACGAAGGCATGGACGTCAAAAGCATCCTGAAAAAACTCAAGACGCCCTCATTCGCCGCACAGGTAAGCCGCGATGACATCAACGATGCCCTCAGCCGCATAAACACCCCGCTCGAGGAGATCATCCAGTTCATTATAGATCATCAAAAGGACGTGCAATAGGTCACTTCATCGCCGAAAACAGCCTGGACTGATAAAAATCTAGAAATCAATGCCGAACCACTTCTTACGTTCTTTTTTCTGGTATTTGTCGTAGTTGAACCGGTAGAGCTTTCCGGGTCGATGCGGGACATCGGTTTCCAGCTCGCCTGTATCTTCCAGCAGGTCCATAGAGAAGAATTTCTTGCGGAAATTGCGGCGGTCGAGCTTTACGTCGAGGATGGCTTCATACAGGTTTTGAAGTTCCCGGAGCGAGAATTTCTTGGGTAAAAGGCTGAAGCCAAGGGGATGTTCCTGTATCCGTTTTTGCAGCCACTCATAACAGACGTTGAGGATCTGCTGATGGTCAAAGGCCATTTCCGTGAGGGTTGTCACGCGGTGCCAGTGCAGTTCATTGTCGAGGATCTTCAGCTGATGGTGCTCGATATTGATGAGCGAACAATAGGCAATAGTGACCACGCGTGCGGCCGGGTGCCGTCCAACATCGCCGAATGCCTTGACCTGTTCGAGGTACACATCGTCCATCCCGGTACGAGCGCGCAGGATACGATAGGCCGCTTCATCCAGGTCTTCGTGATTGTTCACCAGGTCGCCCAGCAGCGACCATTTGTTCTCGAACTTCTCGAAGTCGGACTTTATCAATAAGACTTTCAGTTCGTTGTCGTCGAAGCCAAAGATCACGCAGTCTACCGAGATGCCGATGATACCGTCATTCTCGAGTTCCCCGAGGATCATCTTGATATTTTTCTGACCGGCGGCAGCCTTGTCCGTGGAAGACGGACCTTCGTTGGTTTTAATTTCAGGATTCATCTAACTACTAAGTTAATAATTTAGAGGTCGTTTCTCTAACTTTATGCCATAAAATGATATATGTATTCCGCCGACCAGATCCAACACCTGCAAAAGCTGACCGCCTCGCTGCTTTCCATTGTCAAGCAACATCCGCCGGAAAAGGAGCGCTTGGAAGAGCTTCGGGACGTTTTGCGTTTTCATGAATACCGGTATGCGATCCTCAACGACCCCCTAATTTCGGATTTTGAATACGATATTCTGTACAAGGCGTTGGAAAAGGTGGAATCGGAACATCCTGAGCTGGCAACGCCCGATTCCCCCACGCAGCGGGTAGCCAGCGGTCTGACCAAAGAGTTCCCGACGATGCAGCACCTGGTGCCGATGCTTTCGCTCGAAAACTCGTATAACGAGGATGACCTGGTGGACTGGGACCGGAAAGCCCGCGAGCTCACGGGTCTGGAAGAGCTGGAATATTGCATCGAACCAAAATTCGATGGCGCCAGCATTTCGCTCACCTATGAAAATGACCGGCTATTGCGGGGCGTTACCCGCGGCGATGGCATTGCCGGGGACGAGATCACCACCAATATCCGGCAGATCCGGTCGGTACCCTTGTCGGCGGCCTTCTCCCGTTATGGCATCCAGCTGATCGAGATCCGGGGGGAGGTATTGATGAACAAAAATAATTTCAAGAAATACAACGACGGTCTCGCCGAACAGGGGCTTGCGCCGCTGGCCAATCCCCGGAATGCGGCTGCGGGGTCGCTTCGCATCAAAGATCCAAAGGAGGTAAGCCGCCGCAACCTGGAAGCTTTTCTTTACCATGTCAGCTATTTCACCACCATCGAAGGCTGGCAGATAACGGATGGGCATGTGGCAGCGCCGGACGAAGCGCCCGGCGCCGGTGATCCGGTGGCCAGCGCCCGGGATATTCCGGTTCACCCCGCGTTGAAGACCCATAGCGGCAGCCTGCAAATGCTCTGGGACCTGGGTTTCCGCAGCCCGCAAAAAGAAAAACGCATCGTCAAAGGTATCCGGGCCGTCATCGACTATTGCCACGAGTTCGAACGGCAACGGGATGATCTTCCTTATGAGATAGACGGCATGGTCATCAAGGTCAATTCCATCGCTTTGCAGGATCGCATGGGCATGACGACGCATCATCCTCGCTGGGCCATCGCGTTCAAGTTTAAGGCGAGACAGGCGACCAGCATTCTCCGGAAGGTGGAGTTCCAGGTCGGCCGCACCGGCAGCATTACCCCGGTCGCCAAGATCGATCCCGTTCCCTTAAGCGGGGTCACCGTCGGTTCCATTTCTCTTTTTAACGAAGACGTAGTCCGGGAAAAGGATCTGCGGATCGGCGATCATGTGCTTGTGGAACGGGCAGGTGATGTCATCCCCTATATCGTGAAATCACTGGCGGAGCTTCGTACTGGAAATGAAAAGCCTATCGTATTCCCTACCCGGTGCCCGGTCTGCGATCATCCGCTCGAAAAACCGGAAGGAGAAGCCGTATGGCGGTGTGTCAATATCAACTGCCCGGCACAGGTGGTAGAAAGGATCATCCACTTCGCCAGCAAGGACGCCATGGATATCCGCAGTTTTGGCGATGCCAATGTCCGGAAGTTCTATGAGCTGGGTTTTCTCAGGGACATTCCGGGCATCTATCGTCTGCCCTATGACAAGATCCGGGCGCTGGAAGGCTTTGGGGAAAAGAGCGTAAGCAACCTGCAGGCAGCGATCGAGGCGTCCCGTCAACAACCCCTGCACCGGCTGATCTTCGGTCTCGGCATCCGTTATGTAGGCGAAACTACAGCCAAAACCCTGGCCGCATCTGTGAACCAACTGATGGATTTCGCCGGCTATTCGCTGGAAGACCTTCAGAATCTGGAAGATGTGGGACCAAAGGTGGCGTCCAGCGTCTATGCGTTCTTTCACAACTCCGATAACCTGCATCTGCTTAAGGACCTGGATCATCTGGGATTGAACCTCAAGAGCCTTAAATCGGCTTCCGGCAATGGAGGCAACCTGCATGGGCAAACGTTCTTGTTCACCGGGACCCTTAACCGGTTAAAGCGATCGGACGCGGAAGAAGCCGTCGAAGCCAATGGCGGAAAACTACTGAGCGGTGTCAGCAGTAAGCTGAACTACCTGGTTGTAGGGGAGGATGCAGGCAGCAAGCTTGAAAAAGCAAAAAAAATCGCCTCTATTCAAATACTCACGGAGGAGGAGTTTATCAAGCTTCTAAACATATAATTTTATTTTCTTACGTTACTGGTAAATCGAAATTCTTTTTCGTAACTTTAAGGAAATTGACAGGCATGATTAGAAAACTTACCGGCGAAGTGTGGAAACCTTTGCAGTTTCCCGGCTGGAAACAACTCCGAAAAAAATACGCACTATCTTCTATGGGTCGCGTTGCCAGCTACACGGAAGATGTGCAAGCCGACGGCAAATTGCTGAACGGCAGCCTAACGACCGGTTATAAGACTCTTAATCTACACCGGCCAGGCAACAACGGTACGCTCTATATTCATCGGGAGATCGCCCGCCTTTTCCTTGGCAAGGCATCGCCGAAACACAGGTATGTGATCCACGTGAATCACAACAAGCTCGACAATGCCTCGAAAAATCTGAAATGGGCGACGCTGGAAGAGATGATCGATCACCAGCAGAAAAGTCCCGCAAAGATCGCGTACAAAAAAGTACAGGCGAACAGGACCGTAGGACTCAAGCTCACCGCTTCTCAGGTCAAGACCATCAAGAAAACGCTTTCCAGCAGGAACCGTCAGCTCACGATCAAAAAACTGGCCGAAAAGTATCATGTTAGCGAAATGACCATGTATCGCATCAAAAGTGGCGAGAACTGGGGCAGGATCAAATAGAACATCATTATGCTGCAAGCCTCGACGCTTAAATTTCTCAAAGATCTAAAGAAGAACAACAACAAACCCTGGTTCGAAAAACACAAAGACCTATACATCGGCGCCAAAGAGGACATCGAAGATCTGGTCGAAAAAGTGATAGCAGGATTGGGAAAGACAGATACCGAAATTGCAAACCTACAGCCAAAAGATTGTACATATCGCATCTATCGCGATGTCCGCTTCTCCAAGGACAAAACACCATACAAGATAAATATGGGCGCTTACCTCAATAAAGGAGGCAAGAAATTTCCTACTGCCGGTTATTACATGCATTTCGAACCCGGAAGGAATATGGCGGGCGGTGGTTTGTGGATGCCCATGGCTCCGGAACTGAATAAGGTCCGGCAGGAGATAGACTACAGTTTGGCGGAATGGGAAAAGATCCTCGGCAATCGTGCTTTCAAAAAAAGCTTCTCCGAGGGTCTGGAAAAAGAAGAAATCCTTTCCAGACCACCAAAAGGCTATAGCGTTGACAATCCCGCCATCGGGTATCTCAAACTAAAAAGCTTTATTGTAACCAGGCCATTCACGGATGCCGAGGTACAATCGAAATCCTTTCTCAGGGAACTTGTCAGGACGTTCGAATCCATGAAAGACTTCGTCGGCTTCCTGAACCGCGCCATTGAATAGACAGCCGCCTACTTAAGAAGCCCTTTGCCGGCAAGATATTCCGCGATCTGTACGGCGTTTGTTGCAGCGCCTTTTCTCAGGTTATCACTCACCACCCACATGTTCAGGGTCTTTTCCTGCGTCTCATCCCTTCGCAATCTTCCTACGAACACCTCATCCCGCTCGTGTGCGTCTCTGGGCATCGGATACTGCAGGTTGGCAGGGTCATCCATAAGGACGACACCCGGCGCCTTACTCAGCAAAGACCTTACTTCCGCCAGATCGAACTCGTTCTCGAATTCGACATTCACGGCCTCGCTATGCCCGCCGATCACGGGGATACGTACCGTCGTGGCCGTTACCCGGATGGAATCGTCGCGCATGATCTTTTTTGTCTCGTTGACCATCTTCATCTCTTCTTTGGTATACCCGTTATCCAGAAAAACGTCGATTTGGGGAATAGCGTTCAAATCTATGGGGTATTTGTATGCCATCTCGCCGCTGACGCCTTTTCTCTCGTTCATCAGCTGCGTCACGGCCTTGACGCCCGTTCCGGTGACGCTCTGGTAGGTAGAGACGACGATCCGCCTGACCTTGTATTTCTTATGAAGCGGATTGAGGGCTACCACCATCTGAATGGTCGAACAGTTCGGGTTGGCGATGATCTTATCTTCCGGGGTGAGGACATCGGCATTCAGCTCGGGCACCACCAGCCGTTTCGAGGCGTCCATCCGCCAGGCTGAAGAGTTGTCAACTACGGTGATCCCTGCGGCCGCAAACTTCGGGGCCCATTCCAACGAGGTGCCGCCACCGGCGGAGAATAAGGCCAACGCCGGCTTTGCTGCAATTGCATCATTGGCGCTCACGACGGTATACTTCTTTCCCTTGAATTCGACTTGTTTTCCGACGGATTTTTCAGAGGCCACCGGAAGCAATTCCGTAACGGGGAAATTCCTTTCTGCTAATACCTGTAACATTTTGGTGCCTACCAGTCCGGTGGCGCCGACGACTGCAACTTTCATTTTTGGGCTTTTAATTTTAAAAAAAAAGCCCTCCCGCTTTTCTTTATTTGCGGGAAGGCTCTCGATATCCTGGCATACAAAACGATCAGACCCTTTTTCCCCCGCGCTGTATTTTTTTAGCAACCGGGAAGCTCTTCTTTATCTGCTTTGTATGTTTCATTATTTGCATTGCGGGCCAAAAATAGTACCGAAACAAAATAAATCCAAATTTATTTATAACAGCCTATACGAGCTTGATATCGAAATTCACGAGATCGACGAACTGCCTGATCCGCGCATCGATATCCGCACGCGTAATCTCCTTGAGCCGGTTAGGGCCGAATTTCTCTACACAGAAAGAAGCCATTGCCGAGCCTACGATGATTGCCGTTTTCATATTCCCGAAAGAAATGTCCCGAGTATGTGCGATATGCCCCATGAACCCGCCTGCAAAGGTATCTCCGGCTCCGGTAGGATCGAAGACCTCTTCCAATGGCAATGCGGGCGCAACAAAGACCTGGTCGCCATGAAAAAGCAATGCGCCATGCTCGCCCTTTTTGATAACCAGGAATTTCGGTCCCATCTTTTGGATGGCCCGGGCCGCCTTGACGAGGGAAAATTCGCCGCTGAGCTGACGAGCCTCGCTGTCATTGACCATCAGCACGTCGACCATGGTCAGCAGCTTTTTGAGATCATCCAGCGCACTATCCATCCAATAGTTCATTGTATCCATGGCGATCAGCCGGGGACGCTGTTTCATCTGCTGTATGACACTTATCTGCAAACCGGGATTGACATTCCCCAGCATCAGGAACTCGCTGCCCTGGTAACTGGCCGGGACCACCGGGTTGAAATCCAGCAGCACGTTCAGATCGGTGACCAGCGTATCGCGGGTATTCATATCCAGATGATATTTGCCGCTCCAGAAAAACGACTTCTTATCCTTGACCACTTCCACCCCTTCCAGATTGACGCCGCGTTTCTTCAGCTCGTCCATCTCTTCCCGGGCAAAATCGTATCCTACGATCGAGACCTGGTTTATGGGTTTGACAAAATTGCTGGCGGCATAAGCGGCATAGGTGGCGGCGCCGCCTACGATCCAATCCGTCTTTCCAAAGGGTGTTTCTATGGCGTCGTAAGCCATCGATCCCACGACAATAAGTGACATTGCTTTAATTTTGGGCTGCAACCTACACAATTATCAGCTAACAGTCGTTAGTTCTTGTTATATTTGTCCCTGGCAGCATCCCAGGTATATGTTATGGCTAAAATTCAAAGTAAAAGGAATAGTACCAAAAAAGAGGTGATCATCGAAAAGGCCTCCCGTCTCTTCAGGGAAAAGGGGTTCGGGGCCGCCTCGATGCGCGATCTGGCCGAACACGTAGGCGTAGAGGCCGCCAGCCTGTACAACCATATTCAATCCAAATCGGAGATCCTCCAGACCATCTGCTTCAAGGTGGCGAACG
>DASZOW010000001.1:0-2007 GCA_035550615.1 Puia sp. | reverse complement strand
CACCCCGACCCTGATCTTGCCGAAACCGCCGAACAATTGCTTGAAATCCGTCATATTGTTTGTTTCCTGGACACTGCTAAATAATACAAAGGTATGCCAATCAGCACAATGATCAGTCCGCATCCGGCATAAGTCGGCGCCGCGAGGATCAGCGCCACACAAAACACCACCGCCAGCAAAATATAGATCGCCGGCAACACCGGGTAGGCAAACGCCTTATAAGGCCGTTCCAGGTCCGGCCGCTTCCGACGCAGGATGAAGATCCCGAACACCGTGAGCGCGTAAAAAAGTACGGCCACAAAGGAGATCATACTGAGCAGGTCATTGTACTTCCCGCTTAAACAGAGGATCGACGCCACGAGACACTGCGCCCACAACGCCCATCCCGGCACCGCATTGCGGTTCAGCTTACCGGCCTCCTTGAAGAACAGCCCGTCGCCCGCCATCGTATAATATACCCGCGCCCCCGCGAGGATCAACCCGTTATTGCAACCAAAGGTAGAGACCATGATCATCACGGCGATGACATATTCCCCGGTCCTTCCAAAGATCACCTGCGCCGCCGAAACGGCCACCCGGTCCTGCGGAGCAGTGGCGATATCATGCAACGGCATCACGGTCAGATACATGAGGTTGCACAGGATATAGATCACGGTGACGATCAGGGTTCCAAGAAAAAGGCTCAGTCCAATATTGCGTTTTGGGTTCCGGATCTCCCCCGCGATAAACGTGACATTGTTCCAGGCGTCGCTGGAAAAAATAGAACCGGTCATGGACGCGGCGATGGCCCCCAGTACCACCAGCCCCACCACCGGTGCGGCCCCGATGATATCGCCGCCATTATCGGCCTGGATCAGCCGCTGCATATGCCAGCCATTTAACCAGTTCTGATGCCAGACGCCTTGCCGCGCGCCCAGCAAAAAGCCGAAAACCACCAGACCGAATAGCGACAGCAGCTTGGTGATGGTAAAGATGCGCTGGATCCATTTACCCGCCTCGATGCCGCGCGTATTGACCCAGGTCAGAAAAACGATCAGGACGATCGACAACAGCTCCGCCCAATGAACCTGGAAGCTGCCGAGTCCAAAGACCACATTCTCCGGCTTCAGTTCCAGCACCGGATAGAAATACCCGGCGAACTTGGAAAAGGCCACACCTACCGCCGCGATGGTGCCGGTCTGGATCACGGAAAAAAAACTCCAGCCATACAGGAATCCCAGCAGCGGGTTATACGCTTCTTTTAAATAGACGTATTGCCCTCCGGCCTTGGGATACATGCCACTGAGCTCGCCATAGCTCACTGCCGCCGTTATGGTCATAAATCCGGTGATCAGCCAGACAAAGATCAGCCAGCCTGCGCTCCCGACATTACGGGTGATGTCCGCGCTGACGATAAAGATGCCGGAACCGATCATGGAACCCGCGACGATCATGGTCCCATCTAGCAGGCCCAGGGTGGGCTTAAAGGACGTCGAGCTGCCGATAGCCGCCCCCGTTCCCGCATGCCCGGGCATGGTGGAGGTTTTGGTTGTTTCTGCCATAAGATACAATATACAACAATTTTACTTCGGCTTCTTATAGGCGGCATTCAGTCCGTCCACAAGATCCGCCGTAATATTGTACACCGTATCCTTGCTGTAAATAAAAGAGTTGGGATCGTATTCGATGATGTAGGAATAGTTCTTGGACTTGTTATAGTCCTTGAGAAAGCTTTCTATGGATTTGCGGATATTCGTTTTCAGGTCCTCTGTGCTCTTATACAGCGCCTGCTCCAGCTCCTGTTTGCGGCTGCCGAACTCCTGCTGCATCCGGGCATAATCCTGCTGTGCCTGTTCCCCTTCCGCTTGCGTCATGGTATTCTGTTTTTGCCGCCAGCCTTCGATCTTCTTCTGGTTGGCGCGATCCATGCTGCTCAGCTCCTGGTTCATGGCATCCGTCTGTGCCTTCACCTTCTCCTGCGCATCCTTGAACCCATTATAATGCGCTTCCAGCGTGTCCATGTCGAAA